>CAJWWL010000314.1 GCA_913048125.1 uncultured Opitutia bacterium
GCGATCGCGTGATCGAAAAAATCCTCGAGGAGGTCGCGCACCTGTGAATGATAGGGATCGACAGATTATCGATCACGATCTGCTTGCCCGCCTGTCGGGGATGACGATTCGAATCCGAAATACGGTCGAGGGGACCATGACGGGCAAGCATCGGAGCCCGTACCACGGGTCGAGCGTAGAATTTGCTCAGCACCGAGAGTACGTATCAGGGGACGAAATCCGACATGTCGATCGTTCCCGTGCAGTCACCCTTGAGTTTACGCCTGAAGCAGGTAAACCGCTCGAAACCGCAGTAGATGAAATCAACGGACTCATAGCTGGACTTAAACAAGCTGGTGCCATCGCCCCGGGAATCGACATCACTCTGGCGGGATCTGCCAGCAAGCTCAATGAAATCAAGACTGCCCTACTGGGCGATGGTACGATACTAGGAACCTTCCTCAGTTCCATGTTCTTGGCCTTTTTTGTGGTTTACCTAGTCTTGGTCATCCTCTTCCAGAGCTGGAGCTCTCCGATAGTCATAATGCTGACTGTTCCACTTGCTACTTTTGGAGGTTTTGTCGGTCTTTCTCTGGTTCACTTCTGGAGTGTAACCGACCGTTACATGCCAATCCAGAATCTAGATATGCTCAGCATCCTTGGGTTTATCATCTTGGCAGGAGTCGTGGTCAACAATGCCATTCTCATCATTCACCAAACACTGAACTTCCTCAATGACCCGGCCCGTAAATTAGACTCACCCGACGATGCAATTATCGCTTCTGTTCGTACTCGTGTACGACCAATTCTGATGAGTTCCCTCACTTCTGTCGGCGGAATGATCCCCCTTGTTCTTCTACCTGGTGCAGGATCAGAACTCTATCGTGGGCTAGGTGCAGTTGTCGTCGGAGGATTACTGGTATCCACGGTATTTACACTCATTCTAGTCCCAAGTGTGTTGAGTGTATTTTTTACGGCATTCAAACCGAAAAGAAACCAACCTAAACATCAGGAGGTTTCTGCATGAAAAAACACCATCTGCTACTCTTTGGCGTTTTTCTAATATCTTCGAGTTGCAAGACTGTAACCGAGCATCTGAGCCCTGATCCAGAAGAAGTATTTCCAGACTCCACAGGCAAATTCCTGGAGGCCGACAAAGATTCTACGCCTCAGACTGAACGTATCGAAGGGGATTGGTGGAAAATTTTCAAAGATCCTCAATTAGATCAGCTCATCAATCGGCTCAACACGTACAATCCAGATGCCAAGGCTGCCCTCGCACGATACGAGCAAAGTCTTGCGGTACTAGGCATCACACGCTCAAAGATCCTTCCCACGATTCGTGGCAATGGGAGCATCAAAACCCGCCAAGACTCCGTTAACAGTCTCTTATTTCCTATTTCGAGCCCTAACTACGACCAGTACTCGATAGGCCTCAATGCCACGTGGGAAATAGACCTCTGGGGACGGGTTCAAGCCTCATCAAAAAACGATCGTTTCCTCGCGGAAAGTGAGGAAGCTAACTATGAGGCCCTGCTTCTTTCGCTCCAAGCTACCCTAGCTCAGCAGTACTTTGCCCACCATGCGAATCATTCCCAGCAAACCCTGTTACAACAGTCCCGAAACCTAGCTTCCGAAAACCTCCAATTACATCAAGCACGCCTAGATATTGGAGAAGGCCGCCAATCCGATGTATCGAAGGCGCTCCAGGAGTTGCAGGAGACTGAAGCAGCGCTGGAACTGGCCAAGCGAAATACCGGAAAACTACATCACTCCATAGCGGTCCTACTTGGCCAACTTCCCTCTAGCTTTAGCCCGCCCAAAGATATTTCACCGACTCTGCCTCAGGTTCCTACTGGCCTACCCTCCGAACTACTTGCCCGACGTCCAGACCTCCTCTCAGCAGAACAGCAACTTCGCTCCGCAGCCATTAGAGTCGGACTCACCAAAGTGGAATTCCTCCCAAAATTCACCCTCGTGGGTAATGCAGGCTATGGTAGCCTCACCGAAGATAATCTCCTTAAAAGAGCAAGCGAGCTCTATGACTATGGCCCACAACTCGACCTCCCGATTTTTAGCTACAGACTACGTCAAAGTGTACTCCGCCAAGCCAAAGCCAGATATCGTGAGAGTACCGCCAATTATCAATCAACCTTCCTCAACGCAGTACGCGAAGTCGACGACTCCCTGTTGGATCTTAAAAGCCATACTCGAGAGCTCAAACTCCAGCTTCAAACGCTGGAGTCCACCACTCTGTCTGCTCAAGCGGCAAAAGACCGATACAACACGGGGCTCACTGATTACTTTGATTACATTGTTGCCGAGCAAATCCGCCTACAAACTGCTGCACGCAAGGCCACATTAACCGCTGAACAACTGTCTGCATCAGTCCGCCTCATCCAAGCTCTGGGAGGCGGATTTCAAACCTCAGAAGGTACTTGATGATCTTTCAAGAAGCCATTGGCGACCACTCAAGCGAGCATTTCCTTCAAAGGACCTCTCTGTACCTGAGGGTCGACTTTGCTATCCTTCATCCCAAACCCATCCTGAGGCTTTCCTGATGCGTGCAGAAGGGTTAACCACCAACTGGCTATCGTGTGGTGCCCTTCATGGCCTTTGTGAGGGTATTGGATATACTGGCCTGCAGATTTAAGCTTACCACCCATGTCGCCCAAAATCACGTACGGCCACTCGCGATTCGAAGCGTGATGTTTGTCCCCGACATCCGAAAAATAAATGAGTGTGGTGTTATCGAGCATGGTGCCGTTCCCCTCTGGAATCTTTGCCAGACTAGCTGCAATTTTGGCCATGTTTTCTAATTGGAAACCCCGGATCAAACCACGGGCATGATCAACAGAATCCGCCCCTTCCGGTACTTTACCATGGCCGATTCCATGAACTTGGCCACCAACAAAACCCAGTTTATTGTACTGTGAACCCAAGCCATCCGTCCGGATCGTCACAACATTGGTGAGACCAGAAATCAAAGCTCCAGCAGCGATTTCACAATGTGCCTCCATCCGATCTTCAATGGTCATGTTGGTATACTTTTCTGAGAACTGGGGCTTCCCAACCTTGATCTGGTCGGACATTGCAAGGATCCCTTCACGTTGTTTCTGAAGGGCTTCTATGGCCTCCAGATGGTGATCGAGCTTTTCCTTTTCAGTTCCTGAAAGCACTTTTCGCAAGGCTTCAACATCTTCACCTAGGTAGTCGAAGAGATTGCCCTGTGATTCAAATTGTTTGCGGTCTTTACCGGTGGCCACTGAGCCAAAGAGAGACTGGTATGCCTGTGATGGACTGCCGTGGAAAGGTAAGGTCTTAGTGTTGCTGGCCGCGGAGATCCCTGGATAGCAGACCGAATCAGCAAACCGGGCTCCCATTGTTGCAGTCACCGTCGACAATCCAAGATGTGAAAAAACCGATGGGTATATCTTGGACAATTTATGATCAATAGTTTCGGCCATCATGTCCTTCATGCAGCTCATCGCACCGTATCCAGACATGTGTCCCCCGGTGACCATGTTTCCGCTAAGTCCCTGCAGAATAGTCAAACGATCTTTGAATGGTTCAAGTGACTTCAAGGAGTAGTTGAGCACAGCATCCTTGAGAGGTCTTTGCACCAACTGATTACAATCCTTCATCTGGATACCGCTGGTGTAGCCTTCGCCAGCGATGTAACTTTTCTTGCGGACAACGTAGTCCTGAACAAAATTATCAGGAACAATAGCACCTGGGGTAAGCCCGCTCGACTTTACGACAAAGACGAACCGTTGGGGGAATTCATTTTTACCCGCAGCCTGAGCGGACAATTGACGGATCAAAGGTGACAAGACCAAACTGCCACTGCCAAGTGTCAGGCTTTTAAGTAAATCTCTACGTGTGGTGTTTGTAGTCATGATCAATCTCTGGTTAGTTGCCTAATGCATGGTCTTTTCGGTATAAAAATGAATCGCTGGAAAGTAGCGAGGCGAGAAGGGCCTTCATGCTACCTCCGTTTTCGACATAGGCTTTGTCTGCGGCAATCAATGTGGGTGAATCGGAATAGGTTTCATTGCGCCCCATCCAATATCGGAATGCATGACGTACGAACACCTGCCGAACGTGACTGGTGTTAGCCAGCTTGTCCATCAATTCCAATAAACTTTCCAGTTACAGCATCACAAGCATCACAGTACTGAGCGACTTGAAAAAACTTATATTTATCAATATTATCCTCTGGAATTCCTAGTCCATATGT
>CAJWWL010000315.1 GCA_913048125.1 uncultured Opitutia bacterium
TCAAGTTCGACAATCGCAACCTCACCTCGCTCCGCCTGAATGGAGACCGAGAAGCGGGGAAGAAAACTCCCCCCTATGCCCGCGCCCACATATCGAATCAAAGCAGCGATGGAGGAGGTCTCCACCTGAGGCCGCAACGCAAGCCCAAGATCGCCGGCTGCACGCGCAACCAGTGCCCTGATGCCATGGCGGGCATCAAGGATGGCACAGGGGTGATCAAGCATTTCAGCAAGCCGTACAGACCCGAGGGTCCACTTCGCCTTGCGGCTGCGCGATCATCACAAATCACGACCTGGGGCCCTTCGCGGACAAACTGAACAAGCCTTCGTCTTTCTCAAAAAAGCAGTGGAAATGGGCTTCAGGGACACCGAGCACATCACTAAAGATGAGGATCTTACTAGTCTAAGAAAAGACTCCAGATTCAACCAGATTCTAGACATCTCCAGACAACCCTTTGAAGCGAAGCCCATCATAGAGGTACCCAAGGCCCAACCCGCCAAGGCTACAGACGGCATAGTCAAAGTTTCTGCAGCCAACTTTGGCTATGATGGAAGAACACAGATCTTCCTCGGTCTGGTTGAACCGAATGACACCGCAATTGACCCTATCACGAAGCTAAAAGGAACCACTGGCGAACTTCTCAGCAAATGGTATAAGGAGGGCTCTGCGGCAGGACATATTGGCGATTTCTATGACAACCACGACGGAGACCACTCTCCCCTTGATCTACGCAAGTTTCCACAACTTACAGCCATCAAGTATGACGATGAAATGAAGCGGCGTAATCTTCACAATGGACTCCAAAGCCAACTGATCTATAATGCAATTGTACTAGGAAATTCATCAACGGCACTCACCCAAGGACCTCTCTGGAGAAGTCAACCCCGACATGCCCTCACCTTACCAGGTGGAGCTGCCCGACTTGCAGTGCAGTATCGCTCCAACCACATATACTTCTACCCAGAACACCGAGACCATGACCCCGGACACAACGGTAAAGATGGATTCGGTGACGTATTCCCAGCCAACACACCCTATTTCGTGATCAGCCAAGGTTCTTCTGGTTCAGACCGGCCTTTCATGGAAGCCTTTGCTGCCACCCTCGCAGCCTTTAGACCTGATACCAAGACTCGCCTGCGTAAAAATGGTCTCATCACTCCTACCCTACAGATGCTTTTCAGACGGACTAGCAAGCTAGTAGAGAATGAGAGTGATTACTTTAAAGGCAAAGCACACCCCACCGTATTCAAAAGCGAAAATATAGACCTCACCAAAATGGTGAAACGAGCACACGCCTTGAGAGCAGAAAACATTCCGCCTTTGGCTCACATCAGCGTGACAGAAGAAATGGAGGAGTTTCCCGGTAGAGACTATTTCGACATAGGTCCGCGACAAAAATTCATCACAACTCCGCACGCTATTGCTCGCATACACAAAACCACAGCTCTGGAGTATAGCATTACCTTGGATGCCTCCACGAGTGCAGACCTTGACGAACGGAAACTCACCTACAAGTGGACGGTTCTCAGGGGTGACAATAAACGAATTAAAATTGAGCCTACAGACAGAAGCGGATCCAAAGTCAAAATCAGCGTTCCTTGGCACGAGCGGACTCCTGTACAAAAAGGGAGCAAACTATATAGCAACCGTGTAGATATTGGTCTCTTTGTCTCAAATGGCACACACTGGTCTACTCCAGCTATCTTTAGCATCTACCACCCCGACAACCAGACGAGGAAATCCTCCGCCGATGGACGGATTCTCTCTGTAAAATACGATCCTTCCATCTACACCGATCCTCGGATAGATGCACCTGCTAACTGGACTGACACCTATAAATACAATGACGATATGAAGCTTCTTGGATGGACCCGCACTAGGAAAGATTCTGAACCACAGTCTTTCACACCTGAAGGTCGGCTGATTCTCGCTAGCAACGAGAAAGGTGAACCAACTCGATCAACTGCGGTAGCCTATGTTCCAAAGCGACAACCCAATGGAATTTTTCACCTTGAACAAGTAAACGTCGAAGATTCCCAAAAGACAGTTACTGACTAAAAAGCGCGGCCTATACCAATATTGAACTCATCACCCCGCGACAAAGCCATTCCATCTGCTCGTTCCCATACAGGAAACTTCCATTCCACCCGGAACATGGTACTACCCCAATACTGAACGAAAACTGGACCTGTATGGACACGGCTTCCGGATAGAGGAGTGGTTAAGGTATCACTTGAGCGTGCATGACGAGCTGAGAGATCCCACATAAGATAGGTTCCTGTGACAGCTTCGTCATCGAATATAGGTTTGATTCCCCAGTTAATATCGAGGCCGAAAACATTGCCTTCACGCATGCCTCGCTCGCCTTCACCATTGATCCAGACAAAGGCATCGTAAAGCTGGTAGAAGAGGCGATCGGGATGAGATTCCCAAGGATAGCCTTCATAACTGTAGGAAAAGCTAAGCCCGAGATCGAGGCTACCATCGCTAAGAGGAAGATCTCCAGCAGAACTTCCGGTGGGAAGACGGAGCGAAGGAGTGAATCCAAGGTTCCACGTTGCCCGAGAAGCGTTAGTGTATCGCTTTAACGGCATACCAACAATGAGGTCACCCCACCCAGAGTTTTGCTCAAAGACTGTACCTGCCCCAGAGGGCCTTAATCGACTCTGTTTCAAATATGGAAGCTTTGCAGTTACTCGAAATGAACGGTCAAATGTGTACACACCCTCAAACCAGGTCTGGTTGACATCATGACTGAGTCCGAGGGGGTTACTCACTTGATCCTCGTAGGCTAATAGTTCGTCAGAACCGAACCAAATATGCCTTATTTGTAAACCAGAACCACCGGCCCATCGCGGAGCCATGTCCATGACAGGCTGATGAGCTTTCAAAACCCCAGCGCTGAAGAACAATATCAAGATGTATCTTTTTAACATTTTAAAATAGATTGTTAGGACGGGGTGCAGATCGAGGATTGGTGATAGCCCAGCAAATACAGCTGTGTATAAGCTCATTCACTAACAATCCATGCACAGCTTGATGTGCTTTGACCTGTAAAATGATAGGGTTAAAGTATCATCAACTACCCTGCCCAAGGGTTATGTGTAAACGTGATGACTACTTCTTGTTTTGAGGCACGTGTTCGAGGAGTTTACCATCAACACCTTTTGTGTAGGCCTTAACAGGTTTGTACCCACCCTTTAGGATGCTATCGAACACCTTAGTCACGTTCGGCTTCCTATCCTTTTTGAGGCGAACGATCAGTAACTGATTTTTAGTGTCCAGGGTAATACCCTTGTTCTTTCCATTAGTATCAACAAATTCGTATTTGCTTAGACCCTTGCGGATACCATTTGCGCAAAAGGAACAGACAGCACCGTCCACTTTGACTGCAAGTTCTGAATCGGATATAACAGATGAAACTTTTGCAGAGAAAGAATTGGGGTCCGAGGAAGAGGGTTTGCTTGCAGCAAGTGTGCCTGCGTGACCGAAGTTATGTAGGAACAAAAATGAGGCTCCGTATAAAAAAAGAATATTAATTTTGTGGGTAATTTTCATGAGGTTTGAATTTGTGAAGGTTTGGGTTTTATCAGTAGACATGCGGTAAAAGACCGCACAAACCTCACAATAGACAGACTCTATGCAGTTGCCACACAGGCAGATCGGCAGCGTTGTTTAGGTTGGAAATTCTCTCAACAAAACGGGAGTTACTCACTAGAGTAGAGAATTTTTCGAGTAGGATGAAAGAGCTATAATTTGGTTCTACTAATAACCGTTCCTGAAACCAAATCACTTTATGCTGGTTGACGACCTCCTCGCACTCGCATGGGCATTCCTCATTAGGGACATTTTCAGAATCGGGAATAGAAGTATCCCCCTCGCAGCAACTATCTTTGGTAGTAACAGGAGATGCCGGTCTTGCACTCAACGCATCCCCAAGGCAACAGCACAAAGGGTTGAGCAAAGAAAGCCCTAGCAGCAGCAGGGACAAGTGTGACCTTTTGAACATCAAGTACATTACGTCATAGAATCTCAATTTAGTCAAACTTGCTGGTTTGTATGGGGGTCGAGCGGGTCAATAGGGGCGCGGTTATTGATATTTTTGCTAATGAGAAAAGTTCACAAAAACCACGTGAACACATTGCAATTTATTTATGACTTTGTGTTTTATTTTGTTCTGTGTAATTTTTTACTTGCAATGC
The DNA here is from genome assembly GCA_913048125.1 of uncultured Opitutia bacterium. Taxonomy (GTDB): domain Bacteria; phylum Verrucomicrobiota; class Verrucomicrobiia; order Opitutales; family JABJCN01; genus JABJCN01. The sequence continues at coordinate 4,203 of CAJWWL010000315.1, forward strand.
AATTTCTG
>CAJWWL010000316.1 GCA_913048125.1 uncultured Opitutia bacterium
AAAGGCTCAAGCGCCGCTCGATATCCATGACAAAACCGATCTCATTGGCCGAATTCGGCTGTTGCTCAATCTTGTTCCACTGATTGTACAGACCGATTCCTCGAGGGTTATCAGCATAGTCATCCAACACAACCACGGTATGCCACAAATCAATGGCGTGGAATCCGAACACCACAATCTCTCCCATCACGGACGGGATCCCAAACGTATCGAACAATTGCTGAAGATCGAACGCGCCATTATGGGTTGTTTCGATGAATTCCTGAACACAATGAAAAATAAACGGGAAGCGGGTGGCACCTTGCTCGATAACACACTTACCTTGTTGGGGAGCAATCTTGGCAACGCCAGTTCGCATGACCCACGTAATAATCCCATCCTACTTGCCGGCGGCGGCCTCAATCACGGACGTTATCTCGCACACGACGCCAAGAACAACACCCCGCTATGCAATCTCTTCGTCCATATGCTCAACCAAATGAACCTAGATACTGAAAATTTCGCTAGTAGCACGGGAGAACTGAGTCTTTGATGCCCAATTTTAAATATTCACTCACACAACTGATACTGACCGCACTTCTCGCCGCCACTCCCTCTGGACTGGACTCTATCGTCGAACTGCTCCACCAAATTGATGATCCAGCCTTTCAGGCAGACCTCTTAAAGGGAATGCGCGAGGGTCTCGCTGGACAAAAGAACGTCCCTCCGCCCAAAGGTTGGCCAGAACTTGCTAAAAAGCTTATCCAGAGTCCCAGCGAAAAAGTCCAAGAAGAAGCTACCAACCTAGGTTTAATCTTTGGAGATCAGACTGCAATCAACAGACTTAAGCACCTACTAAAATCTAAATCGGCTAACATTTATGTACGTAAAAAATCCTTAAAGATTTTAACTGAAAGAAAAGCTCCGAAACTAGTCCCCATTCTGTATCAAATCTTGCAAGAAGAACTCCTCCGTGCGGAAGCGCTCATGAGCCTAGCGGCCTTTGACCATCCTGAAACACCTGAAAAGATCCTAAAGCTCTATCCAGAGCTGTCCCAAAAAGAAAAGACCATTGCAGTCGCCACTCTTGCATCGCGCAAGCTCTATGCTCGTGCGCTCACAGAAGCATTAGCAAAAGGCACCGTTCGACGGGAAGAGATTGACGTTCTAGCAGCCCGTCAAATTAAAGCCCTAAATGACCCCCAGACCATAGTGGCCTTAAATGAGCACTGGGGGACGCTACAACCAAGCACCGGGGACAAAGAAAAGCGAATGTCTGTCTATAAAAAATTTCTGACGACCAAGTATCTTGCTAAGGCCGACATGGTCAATGGTCGTCGACTCTATAATCGAAGTTGCTCCGCTTGCCATAAGCTGTACGGAATCGGTGGAGACATTGGACCTGACATCACTGGTTCCGACCGCCGCAACCTAGACTACATCCTAGAAAACGTCCTCGACCCCAGTGGGGCTGTAAGTAAGGACTTTCAGCTAAACACAATACTGCTGAAAGACGGCCGTTTGGTCTCCGGGATGGTCTCCGCAGAAAATAAGAGTAGCCTCACTGTCAGATCAACTGCGGAAACACTTGTAGTTTCCAAACAGGACATAAAAAAGCACACTGTGCTTCCGATCTCAATGATGCCGCCAGGCCTATTTGAAGCCCTCGAAAAGAATGAAGTTCGCGACTTGGTTGCCTACTTAGCAACTGAGCAGCAAGTTGAACTGCCAGAGGACGCAAATTGAAAAAGAGGGACCCGCAATGGGCTAACGGACAATCTTAAGCTCCGGTAGTTTTCGTTGAAGTCTAGCCACACCAGCATCTGTGACCCGTGTCCCAGAGAGATACAGTTTTCTAAGTTTCTCGCAGGGCATGAGAGCCTTTAGACCCAAGTCCGTGATATCCGTGCCATAAAGATTGAGGGAAACCAAGTGAGGGAGATTAGACAGGTGGCTGAGACCAGAGTCGGTGACGGATGTTTGACGGAGGTCAAGGTAGGACAAATGAGGAAATTGTCCTGCCAGAGAAACACTCTTATCAGTGACGCCAGTACGAGCTAGACTCAGCTTTGTGACGTGCTCACGCAGGCCCATAAGTTGTGCCAGTTGCTGATCACCAATTTCGTTAGGTGTGGTAAAAAAGCCCACGTCGAGCAATGGACTTTCGGGATGAAGACGGCGAATACTTGCAGATGATACCTTGGAAAGCTGGGTGGACAAAGATTCAGGAAGAGCTTCCAGCCCATTTTCCAGAGATTTAAAATAAACTACGTGCTTTGGCACATACTGATCCTTGGCTTTTTCCAAAACGACGCCATCTGTAGCGCCCTTCCAATCCCCAAAAGATGCGCCATCAAGAATCCAATTACCGATAGACTGTATTTGGGACTTGGAGAGAGGGGCACCCTTGGGTGGCATTATATCATCATCGTCGGATGGAAGTGTGATATGGTGGTACAGTGTACTAGCATCGAGACGTTCAGCTACGACAATTGGGCCGTCATCACTACCACGCATGATATGCCAGGCACCGTCAAGACGCAGTCCAGCTTTCGGTTTCTTGAGACGTCCATCTTCCTCGTAGGGTTTGCGATGACATTCCACGCAACGCGCCTCGAACACGGGCCAAACGTCTTTTTCGAAACTAACTTGCCCAAGAAGAGGCCCAGCCATGGCTAAGATCATGATTGGAATGTGATTTTTCATTTTCGGCAAAGAACAATATCCCAAGGTTTTAGTTTTACACTTCAGTTATCAACTTACGATTCAGTATGGACAACGAACTTAACGAAACTCAGGCTTGGTAAATCCTCCCAAACAAAGCAGTACATATAACCATGAGACCTACTATCTTTTTACTCCTCGCCTCTTTCCTCCTCAGTACCTTGACCCAAGCGAATTCCCCTTTTGATGGAAAGAGCCTGCAAGATTGGAAAACAAAGCCTAGAGGCAAGAATACCAATCAGTGGAAAGTCGGTATCGCCGCCGTCAACCCGGAACGGCCCAACGAACTTGTTGTAAAAGAAGGGTCAGGAGAGATGGTCAACACGCCATCGAAGGCCACAGGCAAGAGCCTAGACATCTACTCCACCTTCACCCACGGCGACGCACGCATTGAACTAGAACTCATGGTACCTAAAGGTTCCAACTCTGGTATTTACTTGCATGGTGAGTACGAGGTGCAGGTGCTCGATAGCTATGGCAAAGAAAAGCTGGGCGGCGGGGACATGGGAGCTATTTACGGGGCACAGCCACCAAAGGTGAACGCCTGCAAGAAACCCGGCGAGTGGCAGAAATACGTGATTGATTTCAAGGCGCCCTCTTTTGACGCCAACGGTAAGAAGACGAGTAACGCCCGCTTCATTAAGGTTGAGCTCAATGGTAAGATCCTGCACGAGAATGTTGAGATGAAGGGCCAGACTCCGAGCGGAGTCAATGGCAAGGAAGCAGCCACGGGACCGATCATGTTCCAGGGTGACCACGGGCCGGTGGCCTACCGCAATATTCGAATCACACCCATGCCGTTCTAGGGGGCGTTGAATGCAGAATAGTCCAATCCCGTGCTTGAGGGGTTCCAGAATTTGTGGGAAGGCATTCCCTTATTGCGGGGTGAGCTCATTATCCTCGGTCTTTTAGGCTATTATCTTCTTGCTTGGGCGCTGGTGGGTCGGGACCCTCGCAAGGTATTCTCTGTGCCGATGTTTGAGCCTCCAGAGGGATACTCTCCTGCAGCCCTACGCTATCTCTGGGCAAGCCCCACCGGTTTTGACGCTGGGTGTTTCACCGCGTTGATGGTGGGGCTTGCGGAGAAAGGGGTTTTGAGAATCGAGCGGAAAGGCTCCACTTTTCATCTCCATGACCTTGGGTTGGGTAAAGCAGAACTCCTCGAGGATGAAGAGTGTGTCTATAAAGCCCTGTTTCCTGAGGAGCATATCGATCCTGACCTGCCGCAAAAAAGTTTTAGTCTAGGCGGAACGGGACGGAATGCTGCTAGGAAAGTCTGTCGAGCAGCTTGGGATGGGTTAAAGGGTAAGTTGCACAAACAGTTTAAGAAGGGCTACCGGGTGAATAACCGGCGGTGGGTAACCCTCGGGATATGGATTTATTTGTTGGGAGGAGGGTTCCTGACTGTTGATCCGGCTGTAAGCAACATTCTAACGGCAGGAGGGGTCCGGACTTTT
>CAJWWL010000317.1 GCA_913048125.1 uncultured Opitutia bacterium
TCTTGCAGAGGAGCTTAAGAAAAAGGCCATGCACATGCATCAAGCGGTTGATCAACATCACAACCCACACCATCATGACGATGGACGACACAATAGGAATCAAAACCTAGAGTTGATGCATATTATCGAAGATCTCAAAAAACAATTACACCAGCTTCGAAATGAAGTCCATCAGTTACGAGAACGCCGATAAGCAGGAAATCGCTTACTAAAACCCTAATTTCTTAGCCATTTCGGCTTTGGAAGCTCTAGGCCGCTCACGGGCAGGAGTGGGAAGGCCTGACTCCCGATGAAATTCATCAGGCGTTCGGACCTTGGGCGGGAAATCTTTTGTCTTCGCCTGCCATTTCTCAAGTGCATAACGTAGTCGCTTGAGAGTTTGTGCATAGTCAGGTTCGGTAGCGAGATTCTTCAACTCGAAAGGATCTTTATTAAGGTCGTAGAGTTCCTCCACGGCTCGGGGCTTTGCAAAGCATACCATCTGCGCAGGATTGAGGGAACCCTCGTCACGAAGCTTCTGCATTGTACGGTAGGTAGGACTCCGCAAAGCATCAGCTGGAGGGGTTAAAGGCAGGTCATTGTAAAAGTTTCGGATGTATTTGTAACGCTTGGAGCGGACAGCCCGAGAACGATCTTCCAAGTCATGCCAGTTCTTCTCGGCATAGATGTAGGGACGAACAGTTCGGTTTTTATTTTCCAGAAGAGGAAGAAAGCTCGTTCCAGCAAGGAATTTAGCAGGACGGATACCAGCAAGCTCGAGAAAAGTTGGTGCGATGTCGACGGAGCTTACGAGTTCGCCGTTAACTGTTCCAGCCTTGACCTCTTTGGGCCAACGCAGAAGCCATGGAGTACGGATTCCACTATCGAATAGTGTCGTCTTGTCCCGAGGGAAAGGCCGACCATTATCACTTATGAAGAGAACCAATGTATTCTCATCTACCTTCTGAGCCTTAAGCTCATCCATGACATCACCCACGAAACGGTCGAGCCGTATGATTTCGTCGTAGTAAAGGGCGAGATCCTTCCTGACTTCCTCAGTGTCTGGAAAATATGGAGGTACGAGTACATCCTTTGGCCGAGTAGGCTTTTCAATGATGTTCTCATCAAAGCCTCTATGTGGATCGATTGCTGCCAACCAAAGAAAGAAAGGCTTGTCCTTTGGACGTTCACGAAGAGTAGGAACCCAGTCCGTGCACCCACTCTTAATATCCCCAACGCCCTTCTGAATAAATTTACCAGCTTGAGCAGCCTTGCCAGTAGGAAGCTGAAACCCAGAGATATCAGCCTCCTTGACCAGATCAAAACGCTCCTTCATATGAGGGCCAAGATGCCACTTACCTGCGGAGGCAGTCCAGTAACCGGCTTCTTTTAGTTTTTCTACAAAAGTGATTTTGTCTGCTGGGAGTTCCCAATGAAGTTGTTCAGCGTCAGTGCTGTGGGGGTAGAGCCCTGTGATGATGCTGGCGCGACTGGGACTGCAGGAACTAATGGTGAGAAATGCTCGGTCAAAGCGCATACCCTCGTAGCCAAGACGGTCAATATTGGGCGTTGGTAAATTTGGGTTCCCATAAATACCACAGTCGTCCCAAGCCATGTCGTCGGCAATAATTAGAACTAGATTGGGACGCTCAGCGTGGACGACAGAAGCAAGTCCTAGGATGAGAGCAATGGAGGGTATTAGTTGTTTCATAAGGAGATAATAGTAAGAATTTGGATGGGTTCAAAACTTTCCGCGAATGAGATAATGCCAAATAGCGTTGAATTGATTCACTCCATTTCCCCCAAGTGTTTCAGTAAGGGCAGTGATACCTTCCTCGTCAGCATAACGAGGCATAATACTGTGAGGGTTGATCCTTTGAGGATTGAGCATCCAGCGTAGGTAGAACTCGTGGTTGAGGCGATCGCGAGAATAGGTGAAGTTGAGACCTTGGCCTTCAAATGGTGCAAGAGCAGGCTTCTCCCCTACTGCGTGGCAAGCTACACAGCCAAATCCACCATTGGGAGAAATAAGCTTTTGCCCCAAGGCCTTCCAAGAAGGCTCAAAAGAGGGCACCTTCGAAACCTTAGGCATCCCATGGAGATTGGCTAAACCTTGAGCTAGATGTTTACCTCTGGACGGAAATGCAGGCATACGCATTTGCATCCAAGGCCGAGGTTTGTAGTCAAGCGTACCAGTCAAGAGCTTAGTCAACCAGTCAGCCCTTAGCTTTTCGCCCGTGTAGGTGAGATCGGGAGGATCTTTCTTGCGCCCAGCAGCTTCAACCTCAGCTTCTGTGTCGGCAATATTTAGCTTATCATGACTGGTAAGATTAGGCAAAACAGAAAGGTCATTTTGTATCCCCTGCATAGAATGGCAGGCATTGCAGTTCAGCGCAATCATTTGCCGCTCAGCAAACTCAGCAGAGCTATTCCTCTTAAGGGAGTGAATTCCTTTGCGTAAAAAGTTGCTTAGATAACTGCGCTCTTGCTCACTAAAGTCATAGTCCGGTGCAATACCTGTATCCTTGGCCAAACAGCCTTGGTCAGGAGAGTTCCTAATATTGGCGAGGGTAAGTCCTTCATGAAATTTATTAGAAGGAATTTTGTGACAGTTCGCACAACCCAGAGACAGGATGAGTTTCTCACCTTTTTCCGCATCACCGGGAAGCCCTTCGAGTAAAGAGCCATGACTTTCGGAGCGAAGGTATGCCGCTAACTGAGTTGCCTCTTGCAACGATAATCCAAAGTCGGGCATTCGAATCCAATCGTAGTGCTCCCAAGGCTTGCGAAGGAAGTCCCGGAGTGCTCCATCCCGAAACTTCTGACCGACGCTCGTAAGATCGATTCGGTCTAAATCTTTGGTTGTCTCAGGTTCCTGTTCTAACTTGTGACATCCGATACAGCCAAGTGAATAAAAAAGCTTCCGGCCATCGCCGACCATAACGTCACTATAATCAGCTAATGGCTTTGGTGTGTCATTAGTTTGTTCAGCAAGGAAAGCAGCTATATCCCAAGGTCGGGAGTCTTTTGCAGTTAGGGCTGACTCAGCACTTTCTAGCCCAAGCAAAGATGGCATCCTAGCAGAGGGGCGCAGATGCTTGGGATTAGCTACCCAACGGGCTATCCAGTCCTTATTGAGTCGACTGCCAATACCCTGAAACTGCGGCGCTTGCTGGGCAAGCTCTGGCATGCCGTTCGCCAAATTCAGATTTGAAGTTGCATGACAATGAATACATCCGGAATCGGCAAAAAGGGCACGACCCTCTCGTAAAACGTCACCCTCTGGTGAACCCGCGTCACGCCGAAAAGCTGTCGTGGGTATCGTCTCCCTTGCAAAGTCTCGGCCACGCCAATACAAGCGAATGAATCCAGCCCCATCGGCCGGACTCTCATATTCAAGAACCAACTTATGATCACCGCTGTTTAGACGTAGGCGTTCAGATTCAGTTGTAGAAAAGTCCTCTCCCTCTACGGAAAGCACCTCCTCTTCGCCAATGCTCAACCGTGCTTTACCGCTACCACTAAGGGAAAAATAAACACGACTACGGCTCTCTAAATGCAGAAAACCCTCCCAGCGGGCTTTAAATTCACCTGGTTCCACAAAAGGCGTGGCAGAACTTCCTGATTCCACAGCAAGTGACAACCGAGGGACACTACGTACATCGACAGCACCGCTAGGCCCAGCAACTTTCATTCGTAAACCTTTTACTAGGTCATCTTCTTGACTGTAAAGACTAAGGCCTACACAAAAAAACAACAGGAATCCTTGAAGCTGCATAACAAAGAGTCTCGAGTGCTATTTTAAAGCCTTCTCGACCTGACCCATTTTGTATATGACGTGCTGGGTAATATTTCCCTCGCTATCGTAGCGGATAGAATCACCATCTAGTTGGTCGCTTTTAAAAGTGCGCTCCCACTGCACCTGACCGTTACGGTGCCAATTTACAGCACGACCATTCTTACGACCTCCAGAGTATTCAATTTCGATAAACTTTTTTCCGTCGTTGTAATATTGAGTACGAAGTCCATGCATTTCCCCTTCCTTGAGGTGTCTGGAAACACGAACCCTTTTCTCACTGCCTTGGAAAGGAAAATACTCATCTACACGACCCGTAAAAGGCTTCTTGGT
>CAJWWL010000318.1 GCA_913048125.1 uncultured Opitutia bacterium
GAATCAGAGGGAAAGAGCTATGAAGATATTGCTGCAATCACTGAAACACCAATAGCAACAACACCGACGCAACCTCCAGAACCAAAACCTAAGTCACTCCCCAACACTCACATACAGAAACCCAACAAATCAGTCCCCTATGCGCGTGTTGACGCAAAAAAACTCCGTGAGGAGCAACTGTATTACCTGAAAGGCTCAAACACACCCTTTACCGGCACGATTTACAAAGAGTACCCGAACGGCAAGCACAGCTTCGAAATCAATTGTATCAATGGAGAAGCCCATGGTCACCTAACCCAATTCCATCCCAACGGAAACAAGAGCTTTCAAGTACCAATGCAGAACAACAAAGCCCATGGATCTGCACTAGGATGGTACCTCAACGGGAAGAAAAAGAGCGAATACCCTTACAATGATGGCGTTGTGCACGGAGTCTTTAGTGAGTGGTTCCAGACTGGACAGATTGGATTACAGGCTAGTTATGTACAAGGGAAGCTGAGAGGCACAGTTAAGGGATGGTATCTTGATGGAACTCCTTATGATATTGCTGAAGTTCTCAACGACGAACCTATACGTATCTCCGCGTGGTACGAACCGGGAAGTAAATGGAAAGAAATTGGTTTCCGAGATGGAAAGCTGTGGGGATACTACATGGATTGGGGAAACAAAGGTGAACTTTTATCTGTAAAACGCTACGAAAACGGAAAGCTCACAAAGGTCATCAAGTAGATGTGTTCATTTCCTGAGCCAACGTAAGCATTATTTCCCCAAAGAAACCACACAGGCAAATCTAGATTTCACCTGAAAACCAAGCATCTAAGCCAATGTTTAGTGCTCAATGTATTCTTGGCATGCAGTATGTTTACTCACAGAGACAAACCCGTCTTAAAAAATGATAAACCAAAAAAGAAATCCATTTTTACTCACTCTAGCATTGGCCGTTCTTGCAACCCCAGCCACTTCAGCTGAACTAAGCTATTACTTTATCCAGCCAGAACAGCTTGAAGTCACAGAGGGTAAAATACCTAAAGATGGAACAGTTCCAAAAGAAATCAGAGGACTCGAATCGAGTACAGCGCGGAACTTAGCTGACCATCTGTTTCCCTATGCGGTAGGAGATAATGGTGAGACTTTCTACATTGCGATGACAGATAACAATAGACTGAACCTACGACAGTCTATTGCCAGCAACCTTAGAAATCTTCGCATTGCGACACAAAAGACGCAGGGCCACATAGCTTCAGGTACGTTCTACCTACCGAAACCAGACTGGTCAGGCATGAATGCGGTCAAGTTTAGAATCAATCAGGCCCCCTCAAACCAAGAAACTGCAAAGGCTAATTATTTAAAGACTAAGATTGCCCACTACCAGAGGCTTCAAAATCTTAGAGCAGCAGGCACAGGTTGGTACCGTCATCAAATTCAAGAGACACGCCTGGAACTAGAGAAAATTTCTTCAGAAAACCGAGGGAAAATAAATCTCAACAGCAACGTTAGCTTCCGGAATAACCGAAACAACGGCATAGAGTCCACTTACAACCTATTTAGCGGCGGTCGAGCCGTTAGTGAAAACCTTCAACTCGACCGACAACTCCGCATTGCCAACAACGACCCAGACAAAACGAGTTATGATGTGGATATCAATTCAATCAAAGGTATCACAATCGCAGAAATCAACTGGGATGAACGTATTGACCACGACAAACCAATGGAGACGGATACCCTCGCCAAGGCAATCCCTCACGACCAGCATATTATTTTGCTACCCAGCTTTCAAAAACTTCTCGACCTCATCGACCATTCCCGGGAACAAGGTACACCCATCCTGCGACTCCTAGAAGACCGACCAGAGGATGCTCTCACCCAAGAACGCTACCAGCAACAACTTTGCCTACCAACTGACCAACTAGCCCGTCTAATTGGTCCAAAGCTAGTTAATTCTGTGGCTATCACGGGCTCAGACACATATCTGAGGACAGGCTCTGATCTAGCAGTTCTATTCGAAGCCAAAGACGCCAAGGCACTAGAGGCTGCTCTCCAGCTCCGCCGCCAACAGATCGTACTCAGCGCTGGCAGTGATTTGAAAAGTACATCGGGCGTAATCGAGGGAATCCACTACAACGGGGCAGTCAGCCGTGATCGCACTATTTGCACTTACCTTGCACGTAAAGACAACTTGGTAGTAGTTACCAATTCTTTAGTGCAACTTCGCAAAATCCTTAAGACCCTAAAAGGTAAGCATGCTTCGGTCGCAGGTCTCAAGGAATACACGTGGTTTCGTCAGCGTTACTTACAAAATGATCCCGAAACCAGCGCCTTCTTTCTCATAACAGATGCAACCATCCGCCGCTGGTGTGGCCCACTTTGGCGTATTGCCGCTTCACGCAGAACCCAAGCTGCAGCAATCCTTTCCGAACTCCAAGCTCGTAGGCTCTCCAAAAAAGACAAGAAATCTGAAACACCTAAATGGATTGGTGAAATCACAGACACGCCATCCGGACCACAGTCATCTATTTTTGGAAACCTTGCCTTCCTAACTCCAATATCAGAGATGGATATGGCAAAAGTTTCTGTTTCGGAAAAAGTCAGCTATGTTCGTTTTCGAGATCGATACCAAAATCGTTGGCGAAACTTTTTCGACCCCATAGGCGGAACCTTTTCAATCAAAGACAATAAACTGGCTGCTGACATTTCAATTCTACCTCTAATTGAAGGTAGTGAATATAACGATCTACGACAAGTCGCAGGCGATATCCATTTTGACAACCAAGCGTCTAACCCAAACGACAAATCCCTACTATCCGCAATCTTATCAGTCGATATGAAGACCCAACAAATGCGTAGAATGGGAAACTTCCTATCCCGTACGGCTCCTAACATTGGTACCAACGCCCTTGGTTGGATTGGCAAGTGGGCATCCGTGCAACTTGAAGACGGTCCCTTTTGGAAAGACCTTGCCAAAGTCAAACGTAAGACCGGAGACGTTGATGAATTTCTGGAAGAAAATTTCCACCGCATTCCTGTAGTCGCTAAAGTAGACGTTCGTAATCCCTTTAAGATGACTGCCTTCCTCGCTGCGTTCCGGACCTTCCTCAGTCAGACCTCACCAGGAATGCTGGCTTGGGAAAACCGTACACACAAGGATCAGACCTACGTACGAATCTCTCTTTCAGAAAAAACTCGAAAAGAAATGCGTGACAGCGCCTTTCGGAACTTTGCCCTCCACTACAGAGTACAACCCGGAAGACTGACCGTTACTCTTGGAGAGGAGCAATTAAAGGCAGAAATCCAAAAAGGCCTAAATCCTTCCAAGGAAGTGGAAGAACCGACACCAAAACCCCGACCTCAATGGATTGGAGAAAGTCTTGGACTCCGCCTGAACGCAGATGCACTCCCACATATCCAGAACCTTTTCAGAGATAATGTAGCTAATGCCCTGCAATGGCGTTGCTGGAATAATTTGCACATACTTAATGAATGGCGAAGGAAACTCGAAGCCAAAGATGCTCTTTCCTATCACCTAAAGATGTGGCACACGCGTCTGACCTGCCCAGGAGGAGGCAAGTATCAATGGAATGAGAAGTACCAGTCCTACGAGTCTACGATATTCGGCCACCCTGCACGCCCCAAACGTCCCGATGTTCTACAAACTTCTCCACTAGCTAATCTCAAGCAAATTAGTCTTGGTCTAACGTTTGAGGATGATGGTCTCCGCGCCCGCACGGAAATCATTCGTCAGAATGAGGTTGAATAAGACCCGTAAATGATACGCCCCTCCAAGATTGATATCTGGATAGCTCTGCTCCTCGTTGCCGGGCCCCTAATTCTAGTTAACCTTGGAATCTACCTCCACAAGACTGGCGAAGAACAAAATAGTCTAATTTGCATCTCAGCGGGAATGCTTATCGGTGTAGTTACTTGGATTCTTGCCTTTCCATGTCAATATACTCTGGAAGATAAATCTCTTCTTGCACAAGCAGGGATATTGAAATGGCGAATACCATATGCTGAAATCCAAACAGTAGAGTTATCCAATTCAATTTTGAGCGGTCCCGCGCTATCTCTACAAAGAATTGAGGTGCGATATGATCAAGGCCGAATCCTC
>CAJWWL010000319.1 GCA_913048125.1 uncultured Opitutia bacterium
TTTTTCATCTCGTCCGGATAGATCGTGCGGTACGAATCACTAAAGCCAGCCTTGGCCATTTCGGTGGAAGTGGGGTAAGCGACTTTGATAGGGTGGCGACCGACTTTTGCAGCAGCTTTCGTCCAGTCCAGGTGTGAAGGTTCATTGAAATCTCCCACCACAAAAATGGGTGCTTCTTTGTCAGGTATGGACTTTACCTGTCTAAGCAATTTTCCAATCTCTGCACCACGTGCCTTTTTGGCCCACTCAATCGTCTCTGCCTCGGTTTTGATAAAGGTAATATCATTGGTGTGTTTGTGCCACTTGGGGCGAATACCCAGAAGCTGATAGGGTTGGTAGGGATGAGATGGGAGGTGCAAATTAAAGATGTAGGCATGCTTATCTGAAGGAAGCTTGATCTTGATGCCGCCTTTGTAATCCTTTCCACCTTTAAAATGTTCGACGATTTCATAACGGGTCACGATACAGCTCCCCTCATCATGATTCCAATCGAGCAACTTTGCAAGACCCTCCAATGTGTCACCTCTCGGAGAACGAGTCTCTTGAATCCCAACAATGTCGGCCTTGGCCAACTGGATCGCTTTTGCGGTTTGAGACAAGGGCTGTTTCAGCATCACTACCCCACCCCTGTGGATATTGTAGGACATGACCCGAACAATTTCCTCTTCGGGTTTCGCCGAAAGAGTGACTACTGAAAGCAGACCACCCCCAAGCAGTATCGCAAAATCAACGATGAACCTAATTAATCTCTTCATGGCACGGAGAAATTCTTTTTATGTAGCAAATGGTGAGCACATCTAACCAGCCAAGGGCTGAGAGCGCTGCTCAATTAGGCGCTGAGAACACATCTTTGCCTTCAGCATCTTTGAGCATGATCTTCGAACCTTCCTTATCTTGAAGGATTATTGTACGAGGCTTGCCATCAACATCTCTCATCGTGATTCCGCAACCATTCTGCATGGCCATCATCTTGATACTTCCACCGTTCTTCCTCAGTTGACTCACCGCACCCAGTGGAGCATCCGTCAAGGTCGCTCGAAACTGTCCCTTCGAATCATACACGACCAATCCATACCCGGCATCAGCAGATCCAAGACGAATCCGTACCTTGCCGTCTTCATCAACAATCTCGAGTTTCTTGGACTGAATCGTATCTTCAATGGTGTTTGGCTTTGCGGCAATAAAAAGCATGGCCAAAGCCATCACCATCACGCCGGACAAAGCCAGTGTTAGTCTTTTGCATTTGGTTTCCAAATGCCCGATTCTTTGTTCGTTTGTCATATTGTTTGTCGTTAGCTTGATTTGAGACCAAGGTTTACTCTGCCCTCCGGTTCGAATCCAACTGAATGTCAGCATCTAAAAGGATTCTTTTTTCACCCTTGGTCACCTCGGCAATTCCCGAGGGCTTTTCGTAAGTCAGTTCACCAAATTTTTTGTAGTTTGATTTGGATATTTCAAAAAGTGTGAATTCCTTTGAATCCACTACCGTCCAAATTTTGATCCTGACGCCGGCTTGGTGCACCAAACCACCGGGTGAGACTGCGGTAATTCCGCGGAAGCTGAACTTTCCATCCTTCGAACTTTGGGTTACTTCTTCTTTGCCGAGATTTTCGTACCAAGCGGAGGAGGCTGACCTGTAAACCTTAACCCCTTCCGCGGCCACACCATCTAGTTTCAAAGTACCTGAAACTGGAGAAGCCAAGTGCCGGACAGACGGTGTGGTACAGCCATACAAGAATAGGGTGAAAACAAAAATGAGAGGGGCGCACTTTAGATTCATAGCAACGGTTTCCTAGTTTTTATAGTCGGCTTCCATGAGGCTGTTGAGCACTGAAGTCTGCCAGTCCCATATTTCTTCTTCAAGCCTCTTAACAATGGCAGGGTGACTGGCTGCAAGATTATCACTCTCTGCTGGATCTTTCATCAGATCAAACAATTCAATTCCAGTATTTGTTTCTCCGTCGATGACTAACTTGTAATCTCCCGATATGATCGCACGGGAACCGTTAAAATTCCCTTTGGTGATTCTGGGATGATGGTAATTTCGGAAATTCCGGGTGTAGAGTCCCCGCATTTGTTTGACCAGAGGCGTAGTTCCCTTCTGCAATTCGGGATCGATATAAGGCATAGAATCTTGACCTACTAGGATAGGGAAATTCCAAAAAGCAATGGGGGTTGAGCGTTTCTTCATTTCACCCTTTAGGAGAGGTACCAGATCCACCCCATCAAGGGGAATGCGGGGAAGCTTCGTTCCAACTATTTTGCACAGGGTTGGTAAGATATCGGAGGTAACAGCGCTTATCGAGGACACAAGTGGCTTAGGTATAGCCTCAGGCCATTCAATCACAGCAGGCACGCGTATTCCGTTCTCGTAGACTTTTCCTTTTACACCTCGAAAGCGAGATTGCCGCAGACCGCTCGGAGGGATGCCATTGTCACCACAATACCAAAGCAACGTATTATCCTTGAGTCCGAGTGTTTTAAGCCCGTTGCGCAACTTGCCAATCGACCGGTCCATAGCAGTAATCTCGGCATAGCGTTCGATCAGGACGTCACGCAAAGGTCGTTTGACTCGCAGACCCGTTTGATTGGAAGTTAAGCTCACTTGAGTCTCTGCATACTTCTTTGGCAGATCCTGATAGAGTTCCAGATCAGTCTCCATTCCGCTGTATGGTTCATGAGGGGATCCGTACCAAATGACCAAGAGGAAAGGCTGCTCTGACTCCTTTTTCTTCTCGATGTATTTTATGGCTTCATCCACAAGGATTTCTGAACTTTCGCCATAAAATCTTTGGGGAGGGCCACCATTCAGGGAAAAAACAGGATCCATTTCGAAGAAGTTATCATGAGAAAGCCAATGCTCGAAACCCATGGCGCCGGGATTTGTCGGAGATGATTTCTTGACCGGCCCGACGTGCCATTTCCCAAAATGGGCAGTCGTATAACCAGCATCTTTCAGCAGATGGGCGATCGTTATCTCTTTAGGCCGTATGGAATAACCGGGGCGAAAGACCCCGTAACGATTTGGGTGACGCCCGGTCAAAACACTTCCGCGTGTGGGAGAACAGCTCGGCTGCGCATAAAAGTTATCTAGGCGCAACCCAACCGAAGCCATCTCGTCCAAATAGGGCGTTTTAACATAAGGATGGTCATTATACCCGACCTCTTCCCAGCCATGATCATCCCCCATCAAAAGGATAATATTTGGCTTACTATTCTTTGCCCCGAGTACGCTCGTTATAAGAAAAAGTGAGAAAACAATTGGTTTCATTTAATCGGTGAAAGTTAGAACTCTTAGGTCCACTTACAATCAGTTCCCAGCATAATTAGACCCACTTAAACGAACGACCTAGGTGAGATCAAAAATCTGCCTGTCGGCTACCGGTCTTGGGGTTCCATCGTTTTGAAAACATCCATCGCCACTTGAAATAACTCCTTCGACCCGGAAAACTGACCGTTCCAAATAACATCTCCATCCGACACCATGTGAACCGACTGCACTCTCCTATTCCCTTTTTTGCTGGTGTGTTCAAAGTAAGCTAAGTTTCCGGATACAAATTCTTCAGAAATTTCCGTGTAAATCACCTTAGAAGAATCTCGAACCTCACTACCAATAGATTCATTCAGAGTAACTAAAGTACCTTCGATAATCTCTTGAACTGTGGAAGGCATTTTAGATGTAGGCATTTCATTCGGCCACTTCGAGATCATGAAAACCGAATCCATTTCGTTCTTCCTTTGCCACTTAATGGAGTAAAAGTGAACACCGTTCTCCATTACCTTGTCCTCGAATAACGATCCCTCTGGCGCATCAATCTTCAGTACTCCAAATTCGTTACGATTCGAACACGAAACAAACATGAGGAGTGTGCAAAAGGTAAAGTATTTCATGTCTTGATGGTAATAGATTAGATCGATTCAGACTACAGATTATCGACCGAAGAACTCAGGTCGATTGTCAATCTGCGATGCCCCTTCTGAATAGTCACAACGCCACTTCCATGCTCAGAAGACATGAATGGGCTATCAAAGAGCATATTCGGGTTAAGATTGATCGGCGTACTGTTAACCTTTGGCAAACCACCTGACTCGAGATGGAG
>CAJWWL010000320.1 GCA_913048125.1 uncultured Opitutia bacterium
CACGTAGTTGCCTGAGACAAATTTAGGATGTTCGCCAGCGACCAGTAATAGGGAACGAAACCCTTGTTTAGCAAGTAGGTTTGCCTCGTGGGAGACCTTCTCAACCGGCAGGGTGGTTCGAGGGATAGGGTTATTTCGTGAGAATCCGCAATACTTGCAAATGTTTACACATTCGTTTGAAAGGTAAATCGGTGCAAAGAGTCGCATTACTTTGCCAAAATGTTTGCGAGTAATATTCTGAGCAATCCTAGCCATTTTCTCGAGGCGTCCGGTTGCTGTTTGAGACAGCAGAATGGCGAAGTCCTCAAGTGTTTGGGCTCTACCTCTGTTAATTACTCGATCTACAGAAAGAGCCGTTGCACCTGTGGAGATTTGCTCTAAACTGGTTAGGTCAAGTTCTGCAAAGGCTTCTGAAAACCGAGGCTGCATCAT
The DNA here is from genome assembly GCA_913048125.1 of uncultured Opitutia bacterium. Lineage (GTDB taxonomy): Bacteria > Verrucomicrobiota > Verrucomicrobiia > Opitutales > JABJCN01 > JABJCN01. The sequence continues at coordinate 433 of CAJWWL010000320.1, forward strand.
TCGTCTAGAAATGCTGTGAGTGGACTGGTTGCAGAGGCTTTTTCCTGAGTATTTGCCAGACCAGCGTGACGAGCGGTCCAACCTGCAGTTACGGCGTTAGCAAAAGCAAGAGCGACCATATCGGGATTATTGGCGACTGCGATAGCAGTATTTATTAAAACTGCATCTGCGCCAATTTCCATAGCCTCTGCTGCTTGAGAAGGAGAACCAATACCGGCATCTACTATGACTGGAACTCTAGCCTGTTCTATAATGATCTCAATTTGCGCTCGAGTCTGTAAGCCCTGATTGCTACCAATAGGCGCCCCCAATGGCATTACCGTTGCACAGCCAACATCTTGGAGTCTTTGTGCAAGCACTGGGTCGGCGTTTATGTAGGGTAGAACAGTGAAGCCCTCTTCGACTAAAATTTTTGCTGCCTTGAGTGTTTCGATTGGATCAGGGAGCAGATAGTTGGGGTCTGGATGAATTTCTAGCTTTAGCCAATTGGGTAGTCCCGCGGAGACTCCAAGTCTAGCGATGCGCACTGCTTCCTCGGCGTTCATCGCACCGGCAGTGTTAGGGACTATTAGGTAGCGGTCTTTCTCAAGGAATTGAAGGATGTCAGCGAAAGGGTCGTCCGGGGTTTCCAGATTCACTCTCTTCAAGGCCACAGTTACCAGTTCAGTTTGAGAAGCTGCTAGCGCAGATTGCATCAACTTGGGTGATGAGAACTTGCCAGTTCCGACGAATAGACGCGAACTGAAGGTTCGGTCAGCTATTTGCAAAGGTTCAGTCTTTAAGTCTGCCATTGGGAACCAATATCATTTACATGCCCCACCAAAAGGCCGCATTTCAGCAAAGCAAGCTGGAACGGGCTTTTTCCTTGCAGGGCTTAATCGGCGGAGGCACAAATTATACCTCTATGGAAAATTACGCACTCATCTCAGTGAGCGACAAGACAGGGGTGGTTGAATTCGCCCGGGCGCTCGTCGAAGAACATGGTTATCACATTCTCTCTACAGGGGGAACTGCGCGCACTTTGGCTGAGGCTGGCTTGCCAGTTACAGAGGTAAGCGATCACACTGGTTTCCCAGAGATGATGGAGGGACGAATAAAGACTCTGCATCCCAAGATTCACGGTGGTTTGTTATGCCGTCGGGATAAGCAAGATCATCTTGAGCAAGCTAATGCGAACGACATTCCTTTAATCGATGTTGTGGCAGTTAATCTGTATCCCTTTGAGGAAACCGTTGAAAGGCCAGATGTAACCTTTGAAGAAGCCATCGAGAATATTGACATAGGTGGGCCTTCGATGCTGCGAAGTGCTGCCAAAAATCATGCAGCAGTAAGCGTGCTTTGCGATCCAGTTGATTACACTCGTCTCCTAGATGCCATGGGCGATCAATCTGCGCTTAGAAAATTGAGACAGGAATTAGCTCTTAAGGTTTACCAGCGTACATCCTCGTACGACTACGCCATTTCCTCTTTTCTCGAAAAACAACTCGGAGATGAGCCTGACTTAGATGCAATTTCCGGTGTGCCTTCTTCAATTCATATCAATTCACCCCGGGCACAAAAGTTGCGTTATGGGGAAAATCCGCATCAAAAAGCTGCCCTCTATGGCCAATTTCTTGAGAACTTTGAACAACTCCAAGGCAAGGAGTTAAGCTACAACAACATACTCGATATCTCTGCGGCAGTCTACCTGATTGGTGAGTTCAAGAAACCTACAATCGGAATTCTTAAACATACTAACCCATGCGGTGCTGCTAGTGCGGATAATCTTTTAGATGCTTGGAAAATGGCCTTCGAAACAGATCGTCAGGCTCCCTTCGGTGGCATTATCGTCGCGAATCAGACAGTTGCTCAGGATCTCGCTGAAGAAATTCAGCAAATATTTTGTGAAGTCATCATCGCACCTGAGTTTTCAACAGGGGCTCTGGAAATTCTTGGAAAGAAAAAGAATCTTCGCCTAATGACCGTCAATAGCAGTCCTGGTGCCAGCAGTCTACAAGAGGTTCGTGCAGTACCTGACGGCTACCTCCTTCAGGATCGAGATGGTGTCCGGATTAATCCCGCGAATTTCAAAGTTGTTACTGAACGCGAGCCTACTTCCGAGGAATGGGATAGCCTACTCTTCGGATGGAAGGTTGTAAGGCATGTTAAGTCCAACGCTATTGTTTACGCAAAGGGCGAGCGCACTTTAGGAGTTGGTGCAGGACAAATGTCTCGAGTAGATAGCTCAAAAATTGCTGTTTGGAAGGCGGGAGAAGCTGGTTTGTCACTGAATGGCTCAATTATTGCATCAGACGCATTCTTTCCCTTTGCTGATGGCTTGATCGCAGCCGCCGATGCAGGCGCGGTAGCAGCTATTCAACCGGGAGGCAGCGTTCGGGATGAAGAGGTGATTGCAGCAGCCAATGAACGAGGTATGGCTATGGTCTTTACTGGGATGCGTCATTTCCGCCACTAATCTGCACGCTCAGTATTTACTCACAATCCTTGTTGATTTATGAAGAAATTCACTGCGGCAGTCCTATTTCTGCTAGTGCTCATTTTACAAAATGGCTGCACTACAGTACCTGGTACGGGCAGGTCTGCATTGATGTTGGTGCCTGAGTCTGCTCTGGTGGAGCAATCTAACAACCTGTTTCGAGAAATGCGAAGGAAGACCCGCATCTCTAGGAATTCTGAATACAATGCTAGTGTGCAAAGGGTTGGACGTAAAATTGCTGATGTCGTTAAGGACGACATGCCGAATACCCATTGGGAATTTGTGGTCTTTGAAGATGCCTCACAGGTTAATGCTTTTGCAATGCCGGGCGGCAAGGTCGGGATTTACACTGGCTTATTCTCATTGGTTGAACAAGATGCTGACTTAGCCACAGTGGTCAGTCACGAGATCGCCCATGTCGTGGCGCGGCACGGTAACCAGCGCGTTTCCCAGCAAATCCTTCTGGCTGCAGGTGGATTGGCGCTTGGACTTAGTCTCGATGACGAGGATCGTGCAACTCGTAATGCTGTTATGACTGCTTATGGTATGGGCAGCACTTTAGGAGTAGCACTACCATACAGTAGGAGTCATGAACTGGAGGCAGACAAGCTGGGTCTTATTTACATGGCACGTGCAGGTTATGATCCTCGCCGTTCACTAGTTTTTTGGGAAAAAATGATGCGCAGACAGCGTGCTGGATTATTACCTGAGTTCCTGTCGACTCATCCCGCACACCAGAGCCGTATCCGCCAGCTAAAATCTACAATGGAGTGGGCACTTGCTGAATATGATGCTGTGCGACCACTACGTTGATTGATACCCAACCTTGTTTTTACTCGTTCTAACAATATGATCCACGACCCAATTGAAGCCCTCACTAATTATGTGCGTTGTCCAAGCGTCTCTGCTGACAGTTCTTATGCCGACGGGCTAAAAGCTGCTCGAGAATTTGCCGCGGGGCAGTTACAGGATCTCGGGTTTGAGGTTGATATTATAAAAACACCGAAGCATCCCATAATCTTCGCTGAGCGGGGAGGGGACCCTTCTTGGCCTTGTGTTTTAATCTACGGTCACTATGACGTACAACCCCCCGATCCTCTGGATCTTTGGACCAGTCATCCCTTTACTGCTGTTGAGCGTGAAGGTCGGCTTTACGGAAGAGGAGCGGCCGATAATAAAGGCC
>CAJWWL010000321.1 GCA_913048125.1 uncultured Opitutia bacterium
GTTTGATGAAATGAGAACCCTTGATAGGATTAGATCGGTTACCAAGCCAATCTTCGAAGTGGAGTTCATGGGAAAGGACTTCTCCTCTTTCAGATACAATGAATTGACAGTGTTGGAAGTCTGGGAATCGCATAATTTAGCCAAAAATTTCTCCGGTTATCAAACGCGCTGCAAATATACTTCGCAAGCTTGTAGTACCCTCCAGCGAAAGAGCGGAAAAAAATACCATGTTCAATTATTTTCATGCTGCCAGAAAATTAATTTCTCTCACTAGGCCTTTGTAGGCATAGGGTTTAAGTCTAGGTGAATATAATTGGCACGAAGGCTGCATTGTGTGCGCCGTCATGCTAGAAAATCTTTACACAGCTAACAACTATGTGCTCTCAAAGAAGATGCTGGATGCTTCTCACATTCGGCATGAGGCACTCTCCAACAACATTGCCAACGTAGAGACTCCCAACTACAAACGTAGAGACCTCCCGGCCACCTTTGAGAAGGAACTCAACGAAGCTGTTGAGCGCGGAGATAAAGTACGTCTCCAAGATCTCCCCTTACGAACCGAAATCGATAAACGTACAAAACCAATAGGACTCGATGGAAACAACGTGGAGTTGGACAAGGAGCTTTTGGAAATCAACCGCAACGCCTTGAATTACACATTCTTAAGTCAATACGTCGGAGGTAGCATCCAAACCCTCAATAAGGCGATCAAGGGGCACGTTTGATCATTACTCCGATTAATCCCATCTGAAGATAAATAAACTCACTTCTTTATTTAATTTTACATGAGCGCACACATGAATCTAATTCCGGGCATTAGAGCCACCGGCAACGCTTTGGCAGCTGAGAAGGTTCGCCTTTCGGTAGTTGCACAGAATATTGCTAATGCCCATACCACACGAGACGCAGATGGTGGCGTCTATAAACGCAAGTTGGTCGCCTTTGAGGCTCTCATTGATGAGGCAAAAGAACCCGTAGCGTTTAACCACACCAAGAAAAACCTTGGCTATGATGCGCGGCACAACGGTGTTCGCGTGGACAAGGTCTTTGATGACAGCACGCCTGGACGTAAGATCTATAACCCCGACCACCCGCATGCCGATAAGGATGGCATGGTTGAAATGCCCAACGTAGAGGTTGCGCGGGAAATGGTGGACATGATTGCTTCCTCACGTGCTTACGAAGCAAATCTCACCGTGGCGCGAACTGCACGCCAGATGGCACAAAAAGCCATCTCCATAGGAAAATAGACGGATAGATACACTCCCTTCTTAATTTCAATCGAAACTATAACCCAACTCAAATCAGGATAGATAGATACAATGGCCATCCTAACTGAAATCACCTCTACTAACGCTACGCAGACAGATCTGCAGCGTACAGTAGAGCAACTTACTCGCCAACAGCAGTCCAGCCATCTCCGCACAGGAGAAGCTAATTCACTCGCTGGTGATCACGTGCGCCGAACCTACCACGATCACGTGGGCACTCCTTCTGTAGAACGCGCTCCTGGATTCGGCGATATGCTCGAGGGTCTTGTAAAAGGCGTTGATCGCAAGAACAAGCATGCTAAGCAGGAAGTTAAGGATCTTATCCTAGGCAAGAGCGACAACATCCATGAGGCTACTGTAGCTATGCAGGAAGCCGGTGTTGCCTTCAACCTCATGCTGGAAGTCCGCAACAAGCTTACCGATTCTTATCAGACTCTGCTTCGCATGAATGTGTAAGCCTACGTACTAAATCCATAGGTAATGAATATTTTAAATAGTTTGAAAGAGTTTTTCGCCGGAGCTGGTACAGGACGGAAGATCGCTACTGTGGGTTCCATTTTTGGCGTTATCGCTTTGGTTGCCCTACTACTAGTCTGGTCGAGTAAGCCTAAGATGGAACTCCTTTATGGAGGCTTAAGCGACGAGGATATGCCCAAGGTCCTCAGCGTTGTTCAGGCTTCCGGCGTCAAGTACAAGACGGCCGAGTCAGGCAATGGTATTCAAGTCCCCAAAGAAAAAGTTCACGAACTTCGGATGACTCTGGCAACTCAAGGATTACCAGGCGATTCTTACACCGGTCTCGAACTTTTCGGCAATAATCCCGGAAAACTCGGTGTTAGTGACTTCGAACAGCGTATCAACAAGAGCCGCGCTATTCAGGGGGAGCTTGAAAGAGCGATTTCCTCGCTTGACGGAGTAACAAGGGCAAAAGTTCTCATCGTTGCTCCTGAGACACGTCTTATCAAAACTAATCCTAATGAGAAACCAAAAGCCTCCGTGTGGATCGATACTGGACGTCAAACACTAGAGGATAACGCCGTAAATGGTATCCGTCATTTAGTAGCTAACGCCGTTGAGGGTGTTCAGATTAAAGACGTCGCTGTCGTAGACAACCATGGAAACACTCTTTCCGAGAAGTTTATCAACGATGGTATTCTTGGTGAGGCCAGTGGCAGTGCTAGATTTCTGAGACAACTGGAAAACGACTACAGCAAAAAAGTGGAATCTATGCTCATGCCTCTTTATGGAGCAGGTAAGGTCGTCGCCCGAGTTGCTGTTGAATTGGATATGGATTCAGTAACAATCGTAGATCAGGATTATGATCCTAAAGAGTCCGGAACCTTGGTGAAGCGCCAGATGCTCGACCAAGACAGTCTTCTTAGCAAAGACAGAGCTCTTGGAGATAAGGGCGTTGGTGCCAATCCCGAGATGCCTGCAGGGGGTGGCCTCCCTGGCACCGTTGATGACCTGCCCATCTCTCAGACAGAAGAAGATCGTGAGAGCGAAACTATCGAATATATCGTTGATAGTACTACTACTGAAACTGTGCGTAAACCTGGAGGAACTAAGTACATATCTGCTTCTGTCATAGTGGGTACACTCAATGCAGTTGGTCAGCCGATTCAAAATAACCTTGAAGAATTGACTGCTACCGTTGCTAACGCCCTTGGTCTTCGAAAAGACGCTTCTGGGACTGGATATATCAACGGGAGCGTTAGTATTATTGAGCGTGAGTTTCCGACTGCATCAATGCCTGTTACATTCAAGGACCAGTGGAATAACAATTTAGAAAACTACTCTCCACTCATTAACTCTATTATCGGAGTTATTGTGGCAATTGCTGTTCTCATAACCTTCTTCAAGATTATGAAAAAGTTCAGAGCACAGGATCAGCCTGAGGTAGAAATAATTAACGACAGCTTAGAGGGCGATGAAGGTGCCGCACTGCTCGAGTCTGCTCAGTCTGAAAATGATAGTACAGAGCTAGCGGCAGCACTTACCCCTGATCTACTCAACGAACTTATCCAGGAACGTGGCGACAACGTCAGTTCTGCCCTGCGCTCCTGGGTCAACGCTAAATAGCCAGACAACCTCAAAGATAAACCGTAACGAACCATGGCAGTATCTGGAATAGAATACGACCAACTCTCCAAGGTCCAACGGCTCGCCATGCTCTTGATTGTGGTGGGACCCGAGGCTGCAGGTCAGATCCTCAAAAATTTTGAGGACCACGAGATCGAGATGGTCTGCAAGGAGATCAACCGTTGGAGTCACGTGCCTCGCGACCTTCAGGAGCGAATCCTTGAGGAGTTCTCGGAAATAATAGGAGATAGCCTGAAGGAGTCTGTTGGTGGGTATGATTTCGCCCAGCGGGCTTTGGAAATTGCCCGCGGAGACTATAAGGCAAATACCATGCTAAACCGGATTGAACCCGGCAAGAGCGCGACCAACCTTATGGATGGCGTTGATCAGCTGAATGCTAGGCAGATTTTTAGTTTGGTCAGTCGCGAGCAATCACAAACGATTGCTTTCGTAATCGCCAACCTGAGCAAGGAAAAGGCTGGGCAGGTTTTTACCATGCTTACAACAAGCCAGCAGGACGAGGTGATTGATAGGATCTCCAACCTAGAGGATTACACCTCTGAACAGATCTCCCGAGTGGCTTCTTCTATCAAGAGATTGACCGATGCCGGTTCCAGCTCTCCTTGGCATTCTGGTGGCGGTGCTGATGCAGCAACAGAGTTGCTTAAAAAGGTGTCTGGTGATATTCAGGAAGGTATCCTCGAGCGTCTAG
>CAJWWL010000322.1 GCA_913048125.1 uncultured Opitutia bacterium
AGACGTCGCACAGGTAGAAAGAGCTCTGCTTGATGGAACCGAGCAAGGCACGAGAGCGATACTCATGATTGTTGGAATTACCGCGATCTTATTCATAAAAGAACCTGCACTAGCATGGTGCGTTTTTTTGCCAGTTCCAATTCTTATTGGTATTGGTTGTATTTACTTCAAATCCATCGCGCAATCTATCTCCATCAGTGTCTTCCAACCGGGGATTAGTGCCGTGGATGTTGATTTCCGATTCATATGATAGTCCATCTAAATCGAAGTCTTCTTCATAATCTATGGATCTATGCCTCGACTCTTTGGATTTCTGAGAAAATTATCACATTTTCTGAAGAATTCTGAAATTGCCCTTCATTTGCACATGCTAAAAAGCGATTTGAATTTGAATCATTATCATAAGTTTTTTCGGTAAATTTGCTCATGATAGTTCGTCATGGCTTGTGAAGACTTTGTTATTTTAAAATTTTAGATCTATGAAGTCTTCCTGCGCTACTTGTTTGTACCTTTTCAAAGGTTTATTTTTAGCGACTTCGGCTTTTTGCGCATCTGCGGCAATTTTTCTGAGCGCTGAGTCAAAACAGAAGCCCAATGTTCTGTTTCTTTGTGTAGATGACATGAAGGATTGGGTGAATTGCCTTGGTGGTTACGAGGGTAAGGTGCACACACCCAATATTGATAAACTTGCCTCAAGCGGTGTGCTTTTCACTAATGCCCATTGCCCATCTCCGAAGTGTGCACCCTCGCGCGCTGCGATCATGACCGGGCTTCGCCCTTCGACAACTGGTTTATATGACAACGGGCACTGGTGGTTTCCCAATCTCCCAGGGGTAGTAACGATTCCCATGCATTTTCAAAAACATGGTTATCATGTGGTTGGGGCGGGTAAGATCTTTCATCATACCGCTGGCAATCATCCTCCGAGTCAGTGGGATAGTTTTCATCGATTAACCTTTAGGGAAGATCCTTGGTTTCGAGGGGTTAAATTGAATTATCCATGGTCTCAGCACTCTCCTCCGCCAGTAGGCTTTCCATTCAGTAAGGTCAGGGGGTTAGGGCACGAAAATGACTGGGGTTCACTTCCAATTGGAGATAAGGAATACGACGATGCTTTAACTACCCTTTATGTAGAGGAGTTCCTAAACCAACTTGATGGAGATGAAAAAGTTCCATTCTTTTTAGCCTGTGGTTTGTTCAGGCCTCATCTGCCTTGGTATGTGCCCCGAAAATATTTTGAGCAGTATCCACTTAATGAAATTGTTTTGCCTGCGGATCTAGATAGCGATCTGGAAGACCTTCCAGTTGAAGGAGTTAAGTTAGCCAAGCAACGCCGAGGCGATTTCAAGACTATTCATAACGCAGGAAAATGGAAGCATGCGATACGAGCTTACCTCGCCAGCATTACCTGCGCAGATGATCGAATTGGTAGGGTCCTTGATGCGCTAGAGCAATCACCACATGCTAACAACACCATCGTAGTTCTTTGGTCTGACCACGGTTGGCATCTTGGTGAGAAAAAGCATTGGCACAAATCCACCCTTTGGGAGGAATCCACTCGAGTTCCCTTTATTATTAGAGCGCCAGGCATCAACCAAAGCCTTTGCGCGCAACCAGTGAGTCTTGTAGACCTATTTCCAACACTAAACGATCTTGCTGGCTTACAGAAGATTGCATCACATGACGGATATTCCCTTGTTTCACTTTTAAAGAATCCACTGACCCAAACTAAGCGTCCAGCTGTCATTGAGTATCAACGGGGTAACGCCGCTGTTCGATCTAAACGCTACAGATACATTCGCTATCATGACGGCGGTGAAGAACTCTATGACCACCAAGAGGATCCAAAGGAGTGGAGGAATTTGGCTGCAAGTCCTGAATTTGATAGCGTAAAAAGAAGTCTGGCCCGTTGGTTACCAACTACATGGGCCCAATCTGCGCCAACTAAGAAAGAGTATTCCTTCGATCCCGAAACTTTTACGTGGATTCATCGTAAATCAGGTCGAGTGACAAAGGGTAAAGTTGAGACCACGCAAAGGAATACTGAATAAAGATATTTACTGCCTCATTTCAGCGATGCAGTAAGTAGCGACTTGACGGGAGTTAAGTAGTTATAGATTCAGCTTTCAATCGAGTATTGGTTTCTGAGGGAAGAGCCAAGTCGTAACGATATTATTTGGGGTATCGGAGTCTAGAATCGTCCACCTAGATAAAAGGCTTTCGCTTACTGTATCCGGTATTTTCAACAGTAGTTTAATATCCCGCTTGCTCTTTCTGAATTAATGGATGTGTTCCTCGCCCTTCTCAAGTTTGGGGGTTCCATTATTTTGGGAGGTAACTATCCATGAATTCTACAAAAAAAAGTCCGCAGCGATTGAAATTTGGTCTTATTTCCAAGACCCATGGGACCTGGAAGGATGATCTCCTGTCTGGTCTCACCGTATCAATGGCTCTTGTCCCGGAAGCCATCGCTTTCTCCTTTGCAGCTGGTGTTCCGCCATTAGTTGGTCTGTGGGCTGCCGTCTTTATGGGATTTGTGACTTCATCTTTCGGTGGTCGTCCCGGAATGATATCAGGTGCGACTGGGGCAATTGCTGTGGTCGTGGGCAAGGCTGTAGTATACGGTGAAGCTCAAGGTGAGGGCCTAGGTCTGCAATACTTGTTTGCAGTCATCATGCTTGCAGGGACGATTCAGGTTCTGTTTGGCCTTCTTAAGCTCGGGCGTTATGTACGGCTTGTCCCGTATCCGGTTATGATGGGGTTTGTGAACGGATTGGCTATAGTAATCCTCTTGGCACAGTTTGGATCCTTCAAGGGGCCAGATAGCGATTGGTTAGATAGGGAACAGCTCGTAGTGATGGGCGGGCTGGTCGTTGCCACTATGCTGATCATCCAGTTTTTCCCAAAGCTGACTAAAGCCGTTCCCTCCACCTTGGTTGCAATCGTAACTATTGGAATTTTCAATTATCTTGTTTCTGAAACTAAGACGGTGTCAGACGTCTTGTTTGAAGGCACAGGCAGCGGAGTTCTCAGTGGTTCATTTCCATTACCACATCTTCCTACTGGCATTTTTTGGGATGCTGACTCCATCAAAATAATATTTGGTACGGCCTTTACGGTTGCAATGGTGGGTATCATTGAGTCGCTAATGACTTTACAGTTGATCGATGATCTCACTGAAACACGTGGTTCCGGCAATCGTGAATGCATCGCGCAAGGCGGAGCGAATTTTCTTTCAGGCCTTTTCGGCGGAATGGGCGGGTGTGCCATGATCGGTCAAAGTCTTATAAACATTAAGTCAGGTGGTCGAGGTCGTACATCAGGTATCACCGCAGCAGTATCGCTAGCGTTTTTTATCATGGTAGGAGGCAGCGTTATCGGACAGATACCCGTAGCCGCATTGGTTGGAGTAATGTTTATGGTCGTTATTGGTACTTTCGAGTGGTCTACGTTCAAGGCTTTCGGTCGTATGCAGCACTCTGAGATACTAGTGATTATCGCAGTTACCTTGATTACGGTATTTCTCCATAATCTTGCTTTAGCCGTTTTTGTAGGTGTTGTACTTTCAGCGCTAGTTTTTGCCTGGAAGAGTGCACAGCACGTTCGACTGTACCCCAAGACTCTCGATGATGGTTCAAAAGTCTACAATCTGCAGGGACTGCTTTATTTTGGCTCGGTTAGAGAGTTTTCTGAACGTTTGTCACCGACTGAAGATCCAGATGATGTGATTATAGACTTTAAGGATTCAAAGGTCTGTGACTTCTCAAGTCTTGAAATGCTTAGCAGTGTAACAGAACGCTACAAGAAAGCAGGTAAGAAACTACGGCTGAGACACCTCAGTCCTGAGTGCCAGAGGCTCCTTAAGGATGCTGGTTCGCTGGTTGTCATCGAAGTAGCCGATGATGATCCAAGCTACAGACTTGCCCGGGTGTAAGGTATCAGAATCAGTGCTATCTGCATTAAAACTGATATTTCTTCTGAAAATGCTCTCTAAAACCCTCTTCAAGAGAACTAGAGGACTCAGG
>CAJWWL010000323.1 GCA_913048125.1 uncultured Opitutia bacterium
TCCTCGTTCTCTTGCTCCAATCGAAGCTTTACGTAAAGAGAAATTGAGTAGGTTATGCCATCACGGATACACTCAGTCTCAGTACTTTTGGCTTCTCCAAGAGTGTAGCTAAGATAGTGCAGTGTACACCGCCCATCGTAGCTTTCGATCGGAAAAACCTCGCTGAAAACGGCCTCTAGACCATCCTTAGTACGCTGGCGCGCAGGGACATCTGCTTGCAGAAAATTCGTGTAAGAATCAATCTGGTTCTGGATGAGGTTAGGAGGCTGTATGACCTCCTTTAGTTTTCCGAAGTTCTTGCGGTCGGACATGATGGGGATCTATCTACGATATGCTTTATTAAAAGAGTGATACCTAATGGCTGAAAACGACATTCAAAGGTCGTGTTTTGCTTAGAGGGAGGTCTCTGCAGGGATTATTTGAGTTTTACCTCTGCACCAGCCTCTTCGAGTTTCTTCTTGATTTCCTCGGCATCCGCTTTGCCAGCAGCCTCTTTAACGATAGATGGTGCACCTTCAACCATTTCCTTGGCCTCTTTCAGACCGAGGCCGGTGATGCCACGCACCTCCTTAATGATCGCAATTTTCTTTGAGGAGTCAAAGCCTGCAATTTCGATATCAAACTCGTCTTTTTCAGCAGCGGCTTCACCACCTCCATCTCCGCCAGCGGCAGGAGCAGCAGCAACAGCAGCAACAGGAGCAGCGGCACTAACGCCCCACTTTTCCTCAAGCTCTTTGACGAGTTCGCTAATTTCTAAAACGGACTGGCCTGAGAGCCATTCCACGACTTGGTCTTTTGTGATGTCAGACATGATATTTTCCTATGGATGTGGTTAGTGTTTCCTTTCAAAACGTTTAAGGGACATTTGATCCCCTAACCAGATTCTCGAGGTTAGTTTGTTGACTATTATTTTAGTTACAAAATTGGAGTTGGAGAGTGACATAGCTTTAATTACGGTTGCGTATCAAGTCCCTATGCACGGTATTGGTGGGACTAGGCTGCTTCCTCGGATTTCTGAGAGAGGACGCTGAGCAGATCGCGTTGGGCTGCGGAGAGAGTGCCCACGAGTTTCTGAGCCGGTGTATTTAATAGCCCAAGAAGTTGGGCTTGTAGTACTTCAAGGCTTGGTAGATCCTTTAGGAGGTTGATCTTTTGAGGGTCGTATATTTCATTCCCAACTGCACCGCCCTTCCAAGTAAACTTTTCTTTGTCCTTAATGAATTTTGCGACCACCTTGGCCGTGCCAGAAGGATTATCTCCACCAATGATTAGCGCTGTAGGCCCCGCAAGAAAGTCATCAGCGCCTTCAATTTCACGCTCCTTGAGAGCAACGTTGAGCAGACGATTCTTAACGACATGATACTCCGCACCATGCTGGGCGAGGCCCTTGCGTATTTCAGAAGCCTCCTCAACATTCACACCGCTGTAGTCGGTGAGAAAGAAGTAGTTAGATTTGTCAAGATGCTCGTTGATTTCTTGAATGAGATATTTTTTTTCCGGCCTCATGGTTTTGGCAACGCTGCTGTGGGGATAAAATTAATTCTGAGATAAGGTACGGCTGAAGATTAAAGGCTGCTGTAATGAGAATTGTCGAGGCGTATGCCTGGGCTCATTGTGCTGCTGATTGAGATGCTTTTAATAAAGCGACCTTTAAAGCCTTCTGGACGAGATTTTCCAATCTCGTCTAGGGCTGCCTGAGCATTCTCTACAATTTGCTGTTTACTGAACGAGCGCTTACCAACAACGACCGCCATACTTCCGGTCTTGTCCATCTTAAACTCAACGCGACCCGCTTTAACAGCCTGAATCGCATCACTGATATCATTGGTAACAGTGCCAGACTTTGGGTTGGGCATTAATCCGCGAGGTCCAAGTACGCGGGCGATGGTACGCACTTGTTTCATAGCCTCAGGTGTAGCGATGGCGACATCAAAAGCAGTCCAGCCATCCTGAACCTTTTTTATCAAGTCTTCCAATCCCGCATGTTCAGCACCAGCGGCGAGGGCGTCATCTGGTTTATCGGTGAATACGACGACATTTACCTTTTTGCCACTACCATGGGGAAGATTCAGCGTTCCGCGTACAGTCTGGGAACTTTGTCGAGGATCAACTAACAAATTGACTGACAACTCAACTGTTTCGTCAAATTTGGCGGGTGGCATATTACCTAGCAGGTCAACAGCATCCTCAAGGAGGTAGAAACCCTTGCTGTCACGGGCATTTTCGGCTTCTTTGTATCGTTTGCTCATGTGAATTGATTATTGATTAAAATTGGGTAACTCAGCCTTTGACTTTTATGCCCATATTCTTGGCTGTGCCAATGATCATACGAGCTGCAGCCTCTTCGTCATTGGTGTTGAGATCCTCAAATTTTGTTTTGACGATTTCATCAACCTGGGCGCGGGTAACAGTCCCCACTTGCTCTTTCCCAGGCGTTGATGCTCCTTTTGCTAATCCAGCAGCCTTTTTTAACAAAACAGGGGCTGGTGGCGACTTGGTAATAAAGGTGAAGGAGCGATCCGAATACACTGAAATCACCACTGGGAGGATCGTCCCTGCCTTATCCTGCGTCTTGGCGTTGAATTCCTTACAGAAGCCTGCAATGTTGACACCCTTTGCACCAAGAGCAGGCCCCACTGGTGGTGCTGGGTTAGCTGCGCCGGCGGGCAATTGAAGACGAATTTCGCCAGTTATTTTTTTGGCCATGGTTGGTGTGTGTTAAATTTAAAGAGATTGCGTTGCTTATTCTTCGTCTTTTTGGACCTGCCAAAACTCTAGTTCCACAGGAGTTTCACGACCGAAAATGGAAACGGATACCTTGAGTTTACCCCGCTCAATATCGATCTCGTCAATACGCCCAGTTAGATTAATAAAAGGACCGTCGTTGATTTTGACCTCCTCACCCACTTCAAAGTTGATCTTGGGCACTTCCTTGCCCTCAGCCTCAGCGACTTGCTTAAGAATCCGATCGATCTCATCGTCTTTGAGTGGGTAGGCACTCTCGCCACCAACAAAATTGATGACGCCTGAGGCTTCCTTTACGTAATACCAAGGTTCCTTGAGGAGTTGCCCGTCATCATCATACAAACGCATGTTGATAAAAAGGTAACCTGGATAGAGTTTGCGCTCGCGTGTCTTTTTTTGACCGTCTTTGATCTCAGTGACCTGCTCAGTCGGCATCAGCACCTCAAAGATGTATTCGTCCATCTCTTCCTGCTTGAGGTACTTGTCTATGTACTTCTTGGCTTTATTTTCCGAGTTGGAGAGCGTCTGAATGGCAAACCAGCGGGGTCCGGAAACTGCAGAAAGGGATGGCATTGCGGGTGTGGCTAGGGTTGGCTTAGGAGATTGGTTTGCTACAACTAGCGGACAAGGTCTGTGAGAAACTTAACCCAGTTGTTTAAGGAGAAATCTGCGAGAAAGATAAACGTGCCAAGAATCACCACACCTACCATTACAACAAGCGTGGACTCCCAAAGTTCTCGGCGATTTGGCCAAGAAGACTTTTTGAGTTCGCTAACGGTTTCAGTCCAACGCTGGCGAATTGCTGTAAACGGATTAGTCATTATATGATGTGTAAATAATCTGGCGGGAGAAGAGGGACTCGAACCCCCAGCCTACGGTTTTGGAGACCGTTGCTCTACCAATTGAGCTATTCTCCCACAGCTACGGCACATCAATTCAGATGAGGTCTGTGAGCGCACGCAGATATGTAAGGCAGATTAAGATCGCAGGTGTTTCGGAGTAGGCAAAAAACTACTCCACAACGGAGGTAATGCGACCGGAACCGATCGTGCGACCGCCTTCGCGAATTGCAAAGCGTTGGCCTTCTTCCATAGCGATGGCTTTTCCAAGCTCAACCTCAACAGAGAGGTTATCACCAGGCATCACCATTTCAACGCCGTCCGGTAGGTTAACTATGCCGGTGACATCAGCTGTGCCAAAGAAGAACTGCGGGCGATAGCCGTTAAAGAATGGTGTGTG
>CAJWWL010000324.1 GCA_913048125.1 uncultured Opitutia bacterium
GGGTTGCCATGTGTCAGGATGATAAGGGTCGCTTAATTGTAAGCGATCAGCACGGTGGCCTGTACCGTTTTCCCATTCCGAAGTTGGGGGAAAAGGTGGACCCTGAAAGTATTCAACAAATCACTTACTCTGTCGTCGGAGTAAAGGCTCGGAGGAGGATTACCGGGACGGATCCAAAGCCAATGACCGAAGAGTTGGCCAAACTACCTAAGATTGGTCATGCACAAGGTATCTGTTATGCCTTCGGCAGCCTCTATGTTGTGGTCAGTTCTCGTAGTAGCACCATGGGGTGTGGAGTCTATCGTATCCTCGATACGGATGGGGATGACAACTTCGACAAACTGGTAAAGCTCAAGACGCTCGGGGACACGGCGGGCGAACACGGACCACACGCCATAATTCCTGCCCCCGACGGTAAGCACCTCTATGTCATTATCGGCAATCAGACTAAAGTTCCTGCCGATTACACTCATTCACGGGTTCCGGAAGTCTGGGGAGAAGACCAACTTCTACCTTCCCTCCAATATTTTATGAAAGGTGCTGAAGCACCACTTGGACACATCGCCCAAATCGACCCGGAAGGTAAAACCTGGGAAATCGTGGCTACTGGTTTTCGGAACCAGTACGATGCAGCCTTCAATCGGGAAGGGGAGCTGTTTACCTACGATGCGGACATGGAATGGGACCTAAATACCCCGTGGTACCGCCCAACGCGTATTAATCACGTCATTGATGGTGCTGACTATGGCTGGCGTACAGGCTCCGGTAAGTTTATGGACTACTGTACCGACACCTTTGGGGCCGTCGTAGACGTTGGTCCTGGTTCCCCAACTGGTGTTTGCTTCGGTTATGGTGCTAAATTTCCCGCCAAGTACCAAAACGCCTTTTTCGCCTGTGATTGGTCCTATGGAAAACTCTATGCAGTTCACCTGAAACCCAAAGGCTCGACCTACACCGCCTCCGTTGAAGAGTTTGCATCTGCACAGCCCTTGCCCCTCACGGATCTTCTCGTCAACTCGGATGATGGGGCCATGTACATTACAGTTGGTGGTCGCCGCGTCCAGTCCGGGCTCTACCGAGTGACCTATGTCGGAAACGAATCTACTACACCCGCGAAGCCAGCCGCAGCCGGTTCATCACAGCGTGAAGCACGTCGTGCCCTCGAAGCTCATCTTCAAAAGGGTGCTGCTGCCGCGAGTAAGTCTGAACTCGACAAGATTTGGAACTCCTTAGGTTCTCCTGACCGTGGTATCCGTCACGCATCTCGGGCAGCACTTGAGAAGCAACCCGTCGCAAAGTGGAAGGATCGGCTGGTCCGCGAAAAAAATCTTGTTGCCAGCACTGCAGCCATGATTGCTCTCGCTCGCACAGACGCCAAAAACTCAGCATCAGAGATCTTTAAAAAGGCGACGAGCATCGACTACAATCAGACCGGTTCCCGCCAAACCCGTCTGGATATACTGCGCGGTGTAACTCTGACATTAACCCGTAGTGGGCAGCCGAGTGCTTCAGATAAAGCCAAACTGACCAAATGGATCGAAAGGATCTATCCCGCTCAGACGCCTGAAGAAAATAGAGACCTTTCTGCAATGGCAGCGTTCTTGGATGCTCCGTTTGCTGTTGGACGCGGTATCACGTTGCTTGAGAACGCTTCCGGACAAGAGGAACAAATCGGTTACGCCCTAAACCTTCGCCATCTAAAAACCGGATGGACCTCACTACTTCGGGAATCTTACTTCAAATGGTTTGTAAGGGCAGGAAGTTTCAAGGGTGGTGCCCGACTAAGCAACTACCTAGATGGAATTAAAAGCGATGCGGTTGCCAGCGTGGAAGACTGGCAAATGACCGAAAGCTTAAAGAAGATCATAGCAACTCAGCCCAAGAGTAGTATCCCGCAATTCACACTTGAACCTCGGTCCTTCGTTAAGAATTGGACCATGGAGGATCTTGCTGGTGATTTGGATGAAGGTATAAAATCTAAACGTGACTTTTCCAATGGCCGTAAAATGGCGGGTGCTGGTACCTGTTATGTCTGCCATCGCTTCAAGGGAGAAGGTGGTGCGGTTGGTCCAGACTTATCATCTGCTGGCGGCAAGTTCAGTGCCTATGACTTGCTCGAGGCCATAATCGATCCTGGCAAGGAGATCAGTGACCAATATGG
Source organism: uncultured Opitutia bacterium (assembly GCA_913048125.1). Taxonomy (GTDB): domain Bacteria; phylum Verrucomicrobiota; class Verrucomicrobiia; order Opitutales; family JABJCN01; genus JABJCN01. Next base: position 2,162 of record CAJWWL010000324.1, read on the forward strand.
GGCGACTAACTTCAAGCTGAAAGATGGAACTGTGGTTAGTGGACGGATCATGAACTTAGGTGAGGATCATTATCAGGTGAATACGAATATGATGGACCCGAGTTCCAATACTCTAGTCGATGTGAATAATCTTGTTTCCATCGAGCCCTCGCCCCTCTCCATGATGCCCCCGGGCCTGATCAACACCATGAGTAAGGACGACATCCTCGACCTGTTGGCCTACTTCATCTCTGGCGGTGACCCAAAGAGCAGCATGTTCCGTGATTGAGGAGAATCATCTTGGCATGAGAATGATACCATGCTCCTCAAGGTTACATTAGAAGCTACCTCGGTTATTTGGAAGACAGGAGCCAGCTTTTTTACTACAACCATACTTATGAAATGAAGAACAAAGCCCATTGGATCTCAAAAGGTTCTAGTATATTCACCGTGCTGTTTTTCGTTTTTTGCATCGCATTTATCTTTGAGATTGAGTCCTCAATGCGGATATCAAAGCACGGCTTACAAAGCATCGCCCCCGAAAATTTGAAGAGTGCCCCAGAATCCTTTCGGCTTAAGCTCAAAGTTGAGTCACCTGACTTTCCAGTTGATGAGATGGCTGAATCAGTGGCGTGGAAAGGTTTACAGGCTCGCGTCGATGCCTACGCCGGTAGATTGGAAACGACTCGTGACGAAAATCGGCGAAGAATGATGGTGACCTCTATTCTCTATCTTTGTTCTGCAATTGGGATGGCCGCCTTCTCTGTGCTTAATAGTAAGCGCTTGAAAGCCGAGTTGGCAGGGAAGTAGAACGAAAAGATTTCGTGAAATAGACCAGAACTCACTATCTATCTGCTCCGCCTCATATTTTCGGAGAATCAATCTGCTTTTGGAACTCTCACTCTAGGAATATCCAATATCCGTGTATGAGGCAGGCCTACAGCCAACATGTTTTTCGTATGCTAAGTCCCTAGTCCAGACTCTGGGTTTCGTGAGTAACCCCGTGGGCTTTGTTGGTTTTCTTCGCAGAAGGAAAGATCACCGATTGAGCCTGAAGCGCTCGTTCAACGTAGCCTGGGGCAGCGCCCCAGATTGTGTGGGATTAATAAATTGCAGGCTATAAGCCTGCTTCACCAAAAACCCAAAAATATGAATTGGGGCAGTATAGCTACCTTTGGTAAACGGGTCGTCACCTGTCAAATCGGCCATGCTGTGAAGATGGTCAATTTTTTGGCCATTGAGTGAATCTTATCGATTCCTGTCACTCGTCAAACAGGTCATCAATGCTCCTTGAGCCTGCTTTCGGATTCCCGTCGAGCAGGGTGTCGAGTGGGTCGGGTTCTTCGATTTTTCGGGTCGGGAACTCCTTGGCTTTGGTCTCTTTTTTGGCCACTTGGGTAGCCTTACCACGTACTTCGTTATCCTGTTCCCTTTTGGTTACTTCTTGAGCCTTCTTGTCGGCTTCTGCCTGTAAGTAGACGTGCAAGTTCCGCTTTTGATCCCAGAGGTCTGCTTGGGGGCGTTCAGGTTGATGGGATGCACGGAGGTCGTAGGCGAGCAAGCGATCCGGGCTTCGGATGAACATCCGGCCATCGACCAGTGCGGGGACTACGCTGCTGCAATAGCCTGTGGTCATGGACAAACTCCAGTAGCGGGTCGAGGTAGGCAGTTTTGCTGAGTCTGCATCGAAGAAGAGGAGGGCTGCGGTGCGGTCTTTGCTGGCGATGAGGCGTTTTCCGTCGCTGACCAAGAAGGGGGCGTGTTCGCCTCCGTTGAGAGGGGCTATGACTTCGGACACAACCTTGCCTGTTTCAGCTTCCACACAGATTAACGC
>CAJWWL010000325.1 GCA_913048125.1 uncultured Opitutia bacterium
TAGTTGGCTGGGGCGTTGTTCTGTTGGGCTTGCTGGTGTGCTTGAGGTCTTTGGTTTCGAAACAGCAATGCGTACATCCGAATTTTCGACACCCTCAGCATTTGCAAGAATTGATTCGATATCTTGCTTGAGAGTGTTTGGGATAGTAGGGTCCGTAGTAGTAATCTCGAGTTGTACAATTGCCTTGCCGTCATCGAAGTTTACGTCTCTGACAAGTCCAAAAGACACAATATCCCTGCTAAATCCTGGATATTTAACTGACTTTAGAAGTTCTCGAATTTTTTCGACATGGGACATGATAGTATATACTTCGTGAGCAAGTTTCGGTAGCCTGTAGATCAGATTATGGCAAATCCGTGAATACCTCCGAGCTCCGAAATTTTTTCAGTTCAAAGAGGAGGTTCGCCAAAATCACTATTTTCAAAGTATCGGCATTCACCAATTACTCTGAGATACACTTCTCTGAGGTCGAATAAACGAGCGTAGATTTCTTCCCTGTATTTTGAGTCTGATTTTTCTACAAGAAGTTCGCTAAGGGTAGACATCGTAAGGTTTATCGCACTGAGTGAGCGCTTGAAGTGGCAAATAGCTAGACCATAGTCTGCCATGTCAATCGCTTGAATCCCCATTATCGCTTGATGTTCTGCCTCTTGCAGTACCGTTGCATATTTCCACGTCAACTTGCTGGTTGCCTGTTTTCCAATAGTGCTTTCCAGATAGTTTTCAAATGTACTTCTCATCCAGACGAACAGCGCTTTTGTAACGATGTATACTGGATGGCGATGAAGGGTGTATGGCTCACTGGGTTCAAAATCTTCCTCTGGTATTTCCTCAGAGGAAAAGTCAGGCAGGTCATCGTCAGAAAAACCATCCTTACTTGACCAATCGCTAACCTCCCAACCCATATGGCGCGCAATTTCATCCAGATGACCGGGTTCTCGTCCTGATTGTTCGTAGAGATTTAGAAAGTTGCTTACCTCACGAGAGCAATTGGCTAGATAACGATTCCAGTCTGACTCGCTCCAAGCCAGCTCCCCCTTGTCTTCCCAGTCTCCCTCGTTAGAATTATCCGGATTGAATGAGTTCATTAAATCAGTGATCCTTTAATCGATCTTTATGGTGGACCTCTCCCTAGGCAATTCAATTTCCTTGTTTTTTTACAAAAACCAATTTTCACAAGGAACCTAATTACTTCTCGAATGGATATTCCTGCTATCGAACTGATCCATCTCACTAGAGACTTTTCAATCGGTCTCAGAAACTACAAGCTTCGTGCCTTGCAGCAGGTTGACCTAATAATACCGTCAGGCCAAATCTTTGGTCTTCTTGGTCCCAATGGCTCTGGTAAAAGTACAACTATCAAAATCATCCTAGGATTAATTCCTCCTTCTGATGGACAGTGTCAGGTTTTCGGCAAGCCTGCAGGTAGCCGTGAATCTCGTGCTCGTATAGGCTATCTACCTGAAAATCCAGTCTTTTACAGGTTCCTTTCAGGGCGAGAACTGGTACGCTTTTTTGCCTCAATCAGTGGCATGTCAGGAGATACTTTAAACACTGCTACAGAATCGGCATTGGATACTGTAGGCATGACAGAGCATGCAGATCGGCGTGTGCGCACTTATTCTAAAGGAATGCTTCAACGTATCGGACTTGCCCAGGCACTTGTCCATGACCCTGACATAATTGTGTTAGATGAGCCCATGTCAGGTTTAGATCCCGTAGGCACAAGTGAATTTATAAGTATCCTCCATGATTTGTGTGCTCGCGGCAAAACTATTCTACTTGCTTCGCATTTGCTCGCTCGTGTTGAAGAAGTTTGTGACAACATTGCTATATTAAATAAGGGGCAACTCGTCCAAAGCGGTACGGTCGAATCCATTGTTGAGGACAATGATATTTCTAACTTGTGGGTGCGCGGGCTTACCTCCCCCAAAGAAATCGCCCTTCGCCAGTTTCTTAAAGATGCAGATTTAGAACTCCTGGAATGTAAAACTGGACGCCGTTCACTAGATGACGTCTTCCTCGATGCACTGCACGAAAATAAGAAAGTTCCACCGTCATGAACCTACGGCGTATTGTCCTCATGGGGCGCATGACTTTTGCTGAAGGAGTGCGCGCACGCTTCTTTGGTGTACTTTTGTTGATTTCACTGAGTATCCTGCTTACTTCGAATTTCTTCCAGCAGTTCGACTTTGGGACCTCTGAGTTGAAGTTTGTCTTAGACTTCGGATTCGGGGCAGTTCAATTATTTGGTATCATTCTTTGCGTAGTCATTACCTCTCAAATATTCTTCAATGAAATAGATCAGCGCACTGCTATCAGTATTCTCAGTCGTGACATAGCTAGGTGGGAGTTTCTTGCGGGAAAACTAATCGGAGTCGCTGCCCTACTTTTAGTATTCTGCCTAGTAACGGGAACTCTCCTAAGTCTTGTCCTGTCACTGAAGGAAGCTATCATTCTGAAAGAGTCGGGTGAGTCTGTGTCGCTTGTCGAAATTAACGAAGTATATCTGTTTGTGATTCTGCAATGGTTGAAGTTTTCGATTATCATAGCGTTGACTTTATGTGTCGCGAGTCTGTCCCAAAGTAGCCTTTACACTATGGCAGTATCCTTTTTGGCAATACTTGCATGCGAACTACAGTACTTGGCAAACGACATATACCTAGATGCCGAATCTAGCTTTGGGCGTGCCTTAGGTTGGGTACTTAAGACTGTTGTACCGAATCTAAGTATTTACAATCTAGGTAACCAATTAGGTCTAAATGATAACACTGCTTTTGGCTCAGCAGGTTTTCTATTCAATATTTGTCTTCATTTTATTTTCTACACCTCCACTTTCTTTGCTCTTGCAGTCTTTTTCTTCCGCAACAGGGAGATTTAAATGATCATAGGAGGGGTCCTTTCTTCTTCATTGTTTTACAATGCTTCCCTGTGACACCTTAATTTATTTTGGCCTCACTCACTTCAATTTCTCTAATTACCTCCAGGGTGGTCTTGTGGTTCCGATTCCAAGCCTAAATTGCAAATAATTCTATTTAGAGGAATAACCTAAAAAGCTGCTCAGCTTGAATGCGCTTTATAACCCATGTTGACTACTTGAAATCCACGAATGAAGGTCTTCTTCGCTATGGATTTGGTAGGTCTTTTCGGGGGAGAAAAGCGTAGAATATTCTTTTTCTGAGAAACGCTGGCAGTGAAATAAAATTGTGGCGTGCTGCCCTGGCGCACGAACCATTCTGCCTACCGCTTGCTGAATACGGATAATTGCTGGCTTTCGGCAAATTTGGTCGTAAGCAGATGCGGGATTTAAATCCTCAAGGCGGTCCATTCGGGCACGTTGTACAGTATCAGCCACTGGTAAAGCAGGACCAACGATGATGGCCCTTTGTATGCGTCCACCAAGTACATCGATTCCTTCTGCGAAGCTACCTCCCATCATCAGGAGGAGTATTTTTGAATTTTCGAGGGCTTCTTCGATAAACTTATTTTGCTCAACTAAGGTAAGTCTACGAGGCTGAATGGCTGTTTTAAATTCTGGGACATTCTGCTTGAGAAGTTCATGAACATCTCCCGCATATTTGTATGAAGGGAAATAGACCGCAATTGGTTGACCGGATGATTCAGCAAATTGCTTTATGGTACTCGCTGTCGTTTCATAGTATTGTTCCCGAAGTTTGAGGCGGGTATCGATTCGATGATCAATCGCGATATTATATGCATTTTCCCTCCATGAGGCACTTGCAGTAACCTTTTCCAGATATGCTGAGGCTTCTAGTCCGCAGTTGCTTGCAAAGTTATCAAGCGGGGAAAGTGTGGCAGACATCAGAAGGCTAGTACCGAAATTGGCTAGCGTTGTTGATATTTCTTGTGAGGGATCAAGGCAAGAGAGGCGCAATTTACCGGGCTGATCACTCCAGGCCAGAAGTGGCAGGTTTTCAGTGTTTAGTAGATTCTTAAGGTGGAGGAGTTC
>CAJWWL010000326.1 GCA_913048125.1 uncultured Opitutia bacterium
CCTACTCTACGTTACAACGAAGGCATTCGTGGAGCGTTTTCTCAAGGTGATCTGTCTATCGCTGCATCAGTAACCGACAGCTACGGCGCGGTTGATGCTGACACCGGTGGTGATTTCAACGAACTCGCGTTTGATGTTGCTGCTAGCTACAGCGGTATTGAAAATCTTTCAGTATCCCTCGGGTATGCCACAAATAACGCTGAAGCTGCTAACATTGCCAACGAATTAAGCCTCGTCAACGTCAACGCTACTTACTCTCTCGGCCAAATCAACATTTCTGGCGAGTATAGCGATTGGGAGTTGGGTGCTGCTGAAGAGGCTGACTCTTACCTCATCATGGGAACATACTCAGTTAACGATGATCTGTATCTTGCCGCTCGCTACAGCGAAGTTGATTCTAATGTAGACGCTAACGACGAAGAAAAGTTCACCGTTGCTGCTGGTTATGATGTCACAGACAACCTCCAAACGCGTGTTGAGTACAGCTCAGCTGAAGTTGGTGGTGCCGACGACGACACCTTTGCTGTTCAAGGTATACTGAACTTCTAAATCAGCATTTTAATTGCTTTTAACAAAAGGGGTTGCTCATTTGAGCAACCCCTTTTTGTATATTTCAAACGTACTGTAAAATGTTTCATTATTTGACGAATTTACCTTACAAACTAATAACCCAATTTGTAATCTTATTGTGCCCTTTTTCTATATTTGGGCAAATTACTATCGGGGATAGTTTAAATTTAAGAGGTGCTGCATCAGCAGGAATTGTTTCAGTTAACTCATCTTCGAGTGCTGAGACAACAGTGCTAGAGTTTGAAGAGCTAATTCTAGAATTAGGGCTAGATTATGAAAAGCTTGATGCTTCACTAGAGTTCGAGCTAGTGAATGGTTCATTTGAAATTGATGCTGCCTTTTTGGATTATCAATTTAACGAGACGATTTCGTTCTCAGCAGGTAGAATGTATTCCTTGCTACTGTACGAACATATCGATCCGACTCGACGACTCAACCGTTCCAATTCCTACACGTTATTAGAAGAAATGGTACCAACACTGGGTACTGGAATTAGGGGACTGGCCAGTACAGAAAAGGGTTGGGTATCGGTTGGCTGGGCTGATCACATTTGGAATCAACCTAAGAGCCTTATTGATTCCTTAAGTGGCGGGAATGGTTCAGTAGAGGTCCAAATGGGATTTCTTCCATTTAGTGGTTTAGAAGTTGCAATATCCTATGGAGGGCAGGATTCCGGTGAGGCTGGCCCTAGCGGGCAAATGTGGAATACATGGATCAGTCACTCGGGCGAAAAGCATCTGCTGGTGGCAGAGTACCTTGATTTTGAAAATGCAGGTGCTCAGGATGCCAATGGCAATACTATCCTCGAAAATAGTGAATATCTTTCTGGTAAGAGCTGGATGTTGCTTGGTAACTACAAGACGAGCACAGACACATCTATGACAGTCCGGTTGTCTCACGAGGAACAAGATGGCGTACAGAAGGCTTTGAAATTTGCTGTGGCACCTTCCTTTGAATACAGTGATAATCTCACATTCCGTGGTGAATTCAGCCGTGCAAATCAGGAAGCGACCGCCCAAGCTGAGGTTCAGGTGGACACCTTCTCACTGGAAGGCTTGTTCCGTTTCTAGTTTTTCTTAGTTCGAGCCGGTTCAAAAGGTTCTTACAAACCGAATTCTGTGGCCCAAAAAGTTCTCATAGTTTCTTGGCCCAATTGCTTATAAAGCGCTCAAGTTAGTGCTACTTTCCTTATAAAAAAACGGCCTCCCCTGGTGGAGGGGAGGCCGACAGCATAAGCTGATTGGAGGGATGGGAAATTCAATCAGAGAGCTTCTGTTCCGTGTTCACCAGTGCGGATGCGAACGGCATCTTCTACTGGGATCACGAAGATCTTTCCATCTCCGATTTTGCCTGTTTTTGCGGATTCTCCTATTGAGTCTACCACTTTGGCTACGACGTCATCGTTGACGACGACCTCAAGTTTTACCTTGGGGAGGAAATCTACCGTGTACTCACTGCCACGATAGATTTCTGTGTGACCCTTTTGCCGGCCAAAGCCTTTGACTTCGCTGACGGTCATGCCCTCGATTCCTATATCGGACAGAGCGGATTTAACGTCCTCCAGCTTGAAGGGTTTGATTATGGCTTTGATGAGCTTCATTTTTTTTGGGGCTATGGGTTATAAGGTATATCCTTTTTCGCCATGATGGCTCTGGTCAAGACCGTTTATTTCCTCTTCATCGCTCACACGGATTCCGCCGCATACTGCGTTTAGGATTCCAATTATCACTACTGAAGCAACAACCGAGAGGACCACAGCGGCTACAACACCTGTTACTTGAATACCAAATTGAGCTCCAGAGGTTTCAGCGTTGATACCCTGACCGCCAAGACTTGTCCCGAGAAAACTGACGAGGAGTGTTCCCAGAATCCCGCCAACTCCGTGCACGGCGAATACATCTAGCGAGTCATCAATCTTGAGGCTTTCTTTAACGATGCCACATGCAAAATAACAAACAATACCAGCTGCAATACCAATAATCAGAGCGCCTTGAGGACCTACATTTCCTGATGCAGGGGTAATTGTAGCAAGACCAGCAACCATTCCAGTTACTATACCAACTAAGCCTGGTTTACCCGTCTTTCTCCATTCAATAAACATCCATGTAAGTGATGCTGTAGCTGCAGAGATATGGGTAACTAACATTGCCATGCCGGCATCGTTGTTTGCAGCAGCAGCACTACCGGCATTAAAGCCAAACCAACCGACCCAAAGCATAGCAGCACCAGTCATGACCATTCCTGGGCTATGGGGTGGGTTGAGTTTAGTTGGGAATCCAGTCCGGGGTCCAAGCATTTTGGCTAACACCAGAGCTGCTGCTCCCGCTGTTGCGTGGACAACTATACCACCTGCAAAGTCGATGACTCCCTTTTCGGCCAGCCAGCCGCCTCCCCATACCCAGTAACAGACGGGTACATATACGATAAGCAACCAGAGTACGCAGAAGAGCATCATGGGCACGAATTTCATGCGCTCAACGAAAGCACCTACGATCAGAGCTGGGGTGATGATTGCGAATGTCATTTGAAAGATGACCCAAACTGATTCAGGGAAGTCACCATTCATGCTTTCTTCTGTTACACCACCTAGAAAGAACTGTGTTGTGCCGCCGATCCATTTGGATTCGCCTCCTGTCAGAGCAAGACTATATCCACAGACTATCCAGACGATAGACATCAGGCAGGCAATAGTGAAGCAGTGCATCAATACAGAGAGCACGTTCTTGGACTGAACAAGACCGCCATAGAACAGCGCTAGACCTGGAAGAGTCATGAACAGCACCAATGCCGTCGCAGTTATCATCCAAGCCGTGTTGCCGCTGTCTAAAGAAGATACTTCTTCTTCAGGCGCTTCTTCAGCAGAGGTTGTATCAGTTGCTACATCGGCTGCAGCAGCTGGTTCTTGGGCAAAAATGCCCGTTGGTATGCTGGTGAATAAAAAGCCAGCTATTGCGAAAAGCAAAGCAGGCACACCAATTTTGTATTTTAGTTTCATGGGATTTGGAGGTTTTGGTTTTTGGGTTAAGGCAAACTTACTGCTTGAACTTTAGCAAGTTTGCCCGTGTTGGGAGACGGACTGCCAAGGAGGCGGATCCGGATCTTTTGAAATTTTCTTAATCATTAAACAGCTGAAGCCGGCCCCCTAAAAAGGAGCCGGCTTCGATGCATCTTAACCTAATACACAAACAGCATATAAATCGTTACGTCAGAGAGCTTCCTCCCCATTTTCTCCAGTGCGGATACGTATAGCATCTTCAACTGGAATAACAAACACCTTGCCGTCCCCGATTTTTCCGGTCTTTGCAGCACCTGATACGGCATCTACGGTCTTGGAAACAAGCTCATCGCTAACGACGATCTCAACCTTAACCTTGGGCAGGAAATCTACCGTGTACTC
>CAJWWL010000327.1 GCA_913048125.1 uncultured Opitutia bacterium
AACCTAGATCTTTGATCAATTGGATCGTTTAATTCTGAAAAAGAATTAGCAAACTCAGAGCCGCCGATAAATAGTTCAAATCTTTCAACCAAATTTTTTCCATTTTCACGATGTTCCTTAGCCAGTGGAGAAATTACTTTTGGATAATCAATTATAAATGTTGGCTATATTAATTTTGGTCATTCCTGGTCCTAAAAAGGCAAAATGGGTTCTCAACGATCAAAACGAGGCAAATGTTTTTATGCAGTCAATTCTCTTTCCTGCATCCAGATTTTCTCTTGGGGAAAAAGAAAAAGAGTTGAAATTACCTTCCGTTTGGAAGCTCGCAAATCACGACGTTTCCAACGCATGGTTGGTTGTTAATTTGAAACTCATAAGACCTTTACACGAAAATACTGAGTTTCTCGTTTATTTACAGAATTCAAAAGGGCTGAATATTCTCACGGAGAGTAAGAGTCCACATAAGCATCAACTCCAAGCTGGAAAAAAACACTTCAAACTGCTGAACACCTACATTGGCGACGAGGAAAATTCAGATCTTACCCTGAGGATAACCTCAGACTCTGGCTTGAATTATGGCCATTTAAAATTAAGAGTCTTCCGATAGTTCGGTGTGATTCCAAATTACTGACATCGCCCCCCTTTAACCATTAAATGCACAGCCTGTGAAGCCTTAACATCACGTTATTGCTTATTTCAGATTGCTCCTCTTCTGAAGCTTACACGTGTTTAATGCTTGTCTGTAAGTAAAAACTTACCAAGGCTATAGGGTCTTAAGAATTCGTCTTAAGTGTTATGAAACGCTCCTACATTGCGGAATCTGCCAAAGCTGCGCTCCACCCTTTACGTGACCAGATTTTACGTCTGCTCAAGGAACACGATCGCTCCACTGTGGAGTTGGAGGCTTTGACGGGGGAGAACCGCTACAACCTTTATCATCATCTGGATGTTCTGTTAAAAAACGGGTTGGTACAGGAATTGGATAGCCAAGGTCGGGCCAGAGTTTTTGCCATCACCAAACCCAAGAAACCCGATGCTGCAGTCATGCTGCTAAACAAGGAAGACCGTGCCCGAGATCCTGAAGCATGGGGGGAATTGTTGAACAAGCTTGAAGAGGTGGAGGGAGAACCCATCCCCCACAAGCGGAGCGTAAAAAAAATCCAAGTGCAGATCAGCTACACATGGTCGGAGTAGAGGAGTAGATTTTTCCCTAGTTTACCAGGGGCACGAAGTGTAGTTTGCCCTCAAGCATATCGGGAATGATGAGCTGGTTGGCCTTGCGGTCGAAGAAAAAGTCTGCAGCAGAAGTTAGCCCCTCGATCACTGTGGTGGATTTCTTCTCTTTGCGGTTGTAGGAAATGACTTTTCCTTGTGTCCAACTGGAGACGTAGATGACACCGTTTCCGAACTCAATCGCATCGGCACCTCGTAGAAGATTTTTGGCGATGAAGCGCATCTTTTCATCCTCGTAGGCGATGAGGTTACCTGTGAAGAAGTCTGCCATGGCAAGGAACGGTTTTTCTTTTGGGCCAGTTACGGTGACCCCGTTGGGTCCAGGCATGCGACGGTCTCCGGAGGGTACGGCTACGGATACTTTGCCATCGAGGGTGATCTTGTAGACACAACCCGTCTTGGGCAGTTTATTCTGATGGTCACTGTTGAGAGGCCAAAATTCGCGGTCGCCGTCAGGATTGAACATACGCTTTGGATGGCTCATCTCGGTGACGTATACCGCTTCTCTGTTGCGAGCTGCAGCTACATCATTGAGGAATTCTACCTCAGCAGGGAAGTCTTTGGCATCAGCTAAAACGCTGACTTTCCCTTTGCTGTTGATCTTCATGACCTTGGTCTCGTCAGTGGTGATGAGTGCACCTTTGACCCAAGCGATGCCCTTGGGGTTGTTGAGACCAGTGGCAAAGGGCTTGGCCTTGTCTCCATCAATTACATACACTGCTCCGTCGCCAGGTTCATTCCCTCCGATCATGGTTACGTATAACTTGCCGTTGAAACCTCGGCATACACTTTCTGGCTTCGTGCCTACCTCGAGGGTTTTGCGTTCCGCCTTGGGAGTGGCTTCAAGTTTATTGGCTGATTTCTCGGCCTGATTAGGATTCTGCAGGTGTTCGCAGCCACTGAATAGTAGGACTGCTGCAAGGAGGCTGGTGAGTAAGGTTTTGTTCTGGGTCTTCATGGTGATTAGGGATTTGAGGGCTGTTATGCGAAGGGAGTTATCCTATTTTGTAAAAGGGAAAATCGAGCTTATTCCAAACGCAGCCAATTTGACATCTTTAGCGTAGGACCGTTTTCGGCACGAAGGGTGAAGTTGCCGTGTTCAATGTTACCTTTATTTTCAAGCAGGTGCTTCAAGGATTGAATTGAGAAATCTCCCGCATAGAGATTCAGAAATAGAAAATGAAAGGGTTTTTCGAGAAGTCGGACTAATTTTTTGAGTAAGGGAGGCAGATCTTTTTCGATTTGCCATGCCTGCCCCTTTGGCCCGCGTCCGAATGCTGGGGGGTCCAGAAGGATCGCATGATAAAGATTTCCGCGTTTTTGTTCTCGTTCTACGAACTTGGTGGCATCTTCATGTATCCAGCGAATGGGAGACTCAACTAGGTTGGAAAGCTTTTGGTTTTCGCGGGCAAGATTGAGGGCAGGCTTTGAGGAATCGACATGGGTCACAGCATAACCTGCCTTTGCAGCCGCAAGACTAGCTGCACCGGTATGGCCGAACAGGTTGAGCAGGCGTGGTTGTTCCGTGTCTCTGGGTATCTTTCGGTCCAGCAACCATTGCCACTGTGGCGCTTGTTCGGGAAACAGTCCCACATGCTTGAAGCCAGATGCCGGGCGTATTTTTAAGGTGAGTGGTCCGAACTGTATGGGCCAGTTTTCAGGTGTTTCTCGGTTTAATTGCCACCCATCATCTTCCGTATGTATCGCGTCAGCTTTTCCCCATTCGGAGGAGGGGAGGGTTCTAGGATGCTTGGCTAGGAGTTCTTCTCGGACTACCGTGTGTATCCCGAAGCGTTCTAGCTTGGCACCGTCACCGGAATCGAGCAGAGCGTAGTCCGGCCAAGCTGGCCCTAGCGGCTCCATTCAAGCATTCGCTGGATGGGTAGTTCCGCTTGGGCGCGGAGTCCTTCTTCGAGGGTGATTTCCGGCGTGAGGTCCCGAAGAGTGTCCCGAAGCTTGGTGATGGTGTTACGCTTCATGTAGCGACACTCATTGCAGGCGCAGAAGTCGGTGGGACCAGCAATAAAGGTCTTTTCAGGTATTTCGCGCTGTAGACGGTGAATCATGCCAGTCTCGGTGACGATGATGAAGGCTTCAGCTGGATGGTCCTTACAGAAATGTACCATCTTTTCGGTGCTGCAGACTTCGTCGGCCATATCGCGGACTGATTGAACACACTCTGGATGAGCGACTATCGGCGCGGCTGGATGTTTGAGGCGAACGCGCTCGATCGCCTGTTGGGTAAACAGAACGTGAGCATAGCAACTACCTGGACAAAGGCGCATTTTTCGACCGGTCTGCTGGCTGACCCACTGGCCAAGGTTCTGGTCGGGCACAAAGAGGATTTCTCTGTCTTCAGGTACATTCTCGACGATTTTAATGGCGTTGCCACTGGTGCAAATGACATCGGCCAATGCTTTTACAGCTGCTGAGCAATTGATGTAGGCCACCACATACAAATCTGGATTGTCAGCTTTGTAGGCAGCTAGTTTTTCAGCTGGGCACGAGTCGGAGAGCGAGCAACCGGCCTCGAGGTCTGGCAGATATACGGGCTTGGTTGGATTTACAATCTTGGCTGTTTCAGCCATAAAGTGAACACCACAGAATACGATGCAGTCAGCGTCTGTTTCAGAGGCTTTGTAGGAAAGACCGAGTGAATCTCCTACGAAGTCAGCAACTTGCTGGATCGCCTCGACTTGGTAGTTGTGTACTAGAATAACAGCA
>CAJWWL010000328.1 GCA_913048125.1 uncultured Opitutia bacterium
CAGAATGATGGCGATGAGAATCGTCCGTAGGCTCATGCCTTCCACTCGAAGCCTGAAAGAGTACCAGTACTGGGGCCAAAGCGGTCGGTTTCTACCCCGAAATTCTGCAACATGGACAGTAAAAGATTCGAGGCAGGGATGCGTTTGGACTTTTCTTCGGGATAGACTTTGGATTCCCCGTGTTTGAAGCCTCCACCTGCCACGAGTAGAGGAAGATTCTTGGTGGAGTGTGGACCAGTAGCCATTCCACAACCAAACATGACCATGGTGTGATCTAGCAAGGTGCCGCCGTTCACTGGGTCTGGCTTTGAATGTAAAAGATCTAGAAGATGGGCCATTTGGCGCATCTTGTTGTTTTCTATTAGCTTAAGCGCCGCCACCTCCTTTTCGCGTTCTCCGTGGTGAGAGAATCCATGATAGCCCCCGGCAAGGCCAAAGTCCCCGTTGGCGAAGCCGGAAGAAAGCGTGATCGCACGAGTGGAATCCGTCTCGATCGCCAGTGCTATAAGTTCAACCATCGCCTTAAGATCTGACTCCGTACCCTTGCCTTGTGGAGGTTCCTTCAAGTTGGTATAGGGTTTCGGGCGATCCAGCCAAGGTTCTTGCTGGACAATCTTTTGCTCCAGTGAACGAACGGAGTCTAGGTACTCTTCGAACTTCTCTTGGTCTTGGCGGCCAAGTTTACCTCGAAGAGAGTTTGCCTCTTCAAGCACAACGTACAGAATGCTACCGTGTAGCTTGTATTTCTGAGCCTGTTGACTTTTCGCCTCCTTGGAGTCCTCAAGAAACAAAGCGCGGTAGGTTTGGCGGAGATCTAGAGCAGGAACTTGTACGCCGGTCCGTGTAAAGCTGACGAGGTTGGATTCGTTGACTCGTACTGTGAGGGAAGGAAAGCGAGTCTGGGCACCTACATGCTCAGCCATCTTCTGGTCGAGACTTATATTTCCCTCAGCATAGTTTGCCGCCAAGTGCGGTCTTACGCCACTGAGCAGTACTGGTACGCCTTGATGTCCTCCGGTATTGCCGTGGTCAAGATTGGAGATAACGGTCATGTTACCCCTGTGCCTTTCGAGAGGCTTTAGGGTTTCCGGCATTTCGTAATCGAAACCTGCTTCTTTAGGGAACCAGTTTTTAGCATAAATGCCATAGTTGTTGGAGAGACAAACAAAGCGCTTTATCGGCTTATCTCGTTTAGAGGCACCACGCAAGCATGGGTGCGATTCCATCAAAGGTAGCGCGATAGCTACTCCAGATCCTTTAAGGAAGCGACGACGGTCCAAAGAGTTCATCATAGGCTTATTAGTTGTTTTCGAAGCTAATAGCCAGTTTGACTGAAATCAACCCTGGAATCTACAGTCTGACTTCCTAGTCTTCACCTTCGTGGTTGGTGTATCGTCCAATAAGCGGGTATTGTTCCAATTCCGCAATGGTGCCTGATATTGGAAAGCTTTCGCGACTGACCCAATACACTGCAGCAGTGGCAATTTCTTCGGGGCGGATGAGTCGGCCAAATGGATTGGCGTAGGCCGGGACGTTTTCCGGCCAGTCCTCTGGAAGTCCGTCGCCAATTTTAACCTTGTACTCGTTCTCCGTGAGAGTCCATCCCACATTGAGTTGATTGAAACGTACGCCATCAGGACCGTGGGCGTCGGCGAGGTTTCGGGTCATTGTCATCAGGCCACCTTTCGAGACCGAGTAGGCCAAAAGGTTCGCTTGCCCGCAGTGAGCTAGGACAGATCCGATATTAAGAACACATCCCTTCGAGCGCTTGAGTTCTGGGAGCAGGGCGCGTGAAAGAAGCAAAGGTGCGCGGGTGTTTACTGAAATGATGCGGTCAAAGAATGCAGCATCGGTTTCCTCTATTCGGGCACGAGTTGTTAGCGCAGCATTATTTACCAGAGCGTCTATTTGTCCGAAAGCGGAGCGAGCTTCATCTGCAACACGATCCAATTCTTCAGCGTTACCAAGATCTCCTTGGACAAATGCCGTTGATGTCTCACCAATGTCACTTCTAAGCTTCTGGGCTCTTTCATTATCACGTCCGTGCAGGATGACCTTGGCACCTTCAGCGACAAAGCGTCGTGCCATGTGTTCTCCAATGCCAGTCGTGCTTCCTGTTATAAAAATGTGCTGATTTTCCAGTCTCATTTGACTGGAAGAAAAAACCACTGGTCAGGTTATGCAAGCGGACAATTAATTCCTTCCCGGGATTGGGCTGCGCTCGATTCTTAGGCTGATGCTATCCACATAATGACCATGAAGTTCCTCGGATTCATGTGGGTCATTGAACTCGTTTTCCGATGCCTCAACCTCAATTAGAATGAATTTTGTGTCACGAGGTATGGAGATCTTAGTAACTACAGGTTCCCAAGTCATGGGATCATTGTCACTGATAATCGATTTCCTTCTGCTAGTCTGGCTATAGAGGGGGTTGCTTGGACTCCCTGTTATAGATCGGATTCCAACTGTAAACTGGGAGTCTGTAGTTGGTCCGGCATCGATTCTATTGAAGTGGGCTTTTATTTCTGCGGTTAAGCGGGCTTCGGGATGAGCTAGGCGGAGATCTCTAATATCTATTAGCTGTTGTTGGGTGCACATGTAACTGTTGTTGCCAGGCTGTACGACTTCTGAATCGTGGTAGGTCTGATAAAATCGTAACATTTTCTTTCCTGAATGGGGCTGAATGCCTTGTTCTGAGCCGACAATATGGACGTTGTCACCTGACCAAATACCTGATTTTCCCGGCCAACCTTCGCTTTCAACAATGGCTTCGTTCTCAAAACTACCGTGGGGAACCTCAACATCCAAGACAGCTTTCAAAGAAGGGAATTTCTTTGGGGATGCGTTCAAGTTATCCACTCCTGTGGTCGCAAGTCGGAGGGCTTGAGCCTCTCTTAGTTTGCGCTTTCTGCCTTTGTGAGATACCTCAATTTCTCCTGAGAAAACGTGCGTCTCAACATTTCCATCTTCAGTAACCGAAACTCCAAATTGAGTTCCGAGGTCGATGATTTTCCCCTGAGGGGTGCTAACAGTAAATCCTTCAGCACCTTCTGGAACCTCTGCTGTAAACTGGCCGTGACTAAGAACCATGTGGTCGAGCGACTTGAGGTGAATGCCAGCTGGACCTTGAAGAAGAACGGTCACGTTGTTAAAGAACACAAGTTCCATTAGTCCCTCGCTTAGCTCAAGTGGGCCCGATTTGAGAAACTGTTCCGGTATGAATTTTCCGGAGTCACGAACTTCACGACTTTGGAAGCCAATCTTCGCTAGATACTGATGTGATTGCCCAAAATTCTCAGCAATTTGTGCAGGACCTGGTCTGTTTTGGGCTTTCCATGTGGCCGCTAAAAGAAGCCCAGTTGCAATACAAGCCGCTGTGAGGGTAAGTTTTAAAAGTCGATTGGTGCGCTTGAATTTGATTATGCTTTCTTCCGAACCTTGATTTGCGGGTAGATTGTTAAGAGTTTCACGCAACAGACCATGAATCTCAGTCAGTTCCCAAAAGGCTTTGCGGGCTGTCTCGGATTTTAGAAGCAACCGCTCTAGGTGTTCTGTTTCCTGAGGTTGGAGGTTTTCGTCCAGGTATTTGTCAATTAGGTCGTGGATTTGGTTTTGATCTTCCATGGCTAGGACATACGGGCTGGCAGTTGTCGATCTACGCACTTTCTCAAAAGGGTGCGTGATCTGGAAAGGATGAGATACACTCGGTCTACATCGATCTGTAGTTCCTCTGCGATTTTTCCGGGTTTCATGTCTTCAAAATAGCGCATGTTCATTACTGTTCTTGCAGTGGGGGCAAGGAGTTGAATACAATCTCGCAGGCTCTCGACTTTTGCCTCGAAAAGTTCGCTCGGTTTCCCCGGCTGCGCGTGGCCGGCAATGGCAGCCTCGAGCATCCAACGTGCCAGGGAGACGCTCCAGCCATCGAGCGCCGCCGTTGCGCGCAGCAGC
>CAJWWL010000329.1 GCA_913048125.1 uncultured Opitutia bacterium
TTTCGCCCGAGTAGGCAACTACTGGAATATTGAGCAGATTACGAGCGTAAGCAGGAACGTCGTAGTTGCCCCATAACTTCTGTACGACTGGATGCGGGTAATTTGCCAGTTGAAGGCGGTTGTACTCAGCGGTCTCTGCGAATCCTGCGCCGGCATGTACGACTGCAAAGTGCTGGGCATAATGTGCACCGATGTGCCAGGCTCCAGCACCGCCCATGCTGAATCCCATTAGGGCAATACGGTCTGGATCGACAGGATACTCGCTTATCGTATGTTCTATTGCGTCAAGTACGTCTATTTCTCCAGCTGATTTATAGCCCATGCAATGACGACCAAATGGATGTAGAACGATACCATCTGAAATCTTAAACTGACCTGGCTTGCTGAGGCGCTGCTGAATGAAGTGCAGGTCAGTAGTCTTATCACCCCTACCGTGAAGCCAGACGTAAAGTGGCACTTTTGGTGCTTTAGGTCCTAGGGTAAGATCGATGTTCGCAGGAATTTCAAGACCATAGGGCTGTGCGGAGCCATCGATTTCGGAACGATATCCCCGCACTTGTAAACCATGAGCACGGTTGAGTGGTTGGCCATTACGTATTTGTGCGATACGCTGAGCGGCAAGGTCGAGCGTTTTATTGAAGAGAGGTAATTGTGAGTCCTTGTATAGTTCGCCGTGATCCAGAGCCAAACGGACGGCTCGCAGGAGAGTGTCCGCATCGGGGTTGTTGGATTGGCCTTCGATGAGGCGGTATTCCTCTTCTAGCCCAATAAGGCGCTGATTCAGTTGGGAGTGTACTTTTTGAGGAAAGGGTATGCCTTCGGGAGGAATCCGTCTTGGTATGGATTCGGCAGCTACGGATAAGTGGCTCAGTATGAGCCCTAAAGCTAGACGAATGCTCATTTGAGAAACTCCACGTACTGCTTGAGCATTACTGTGTTGTTCTTCTCATGTGCGAAGACGTAAGTCCTGATGTCAGGTCGGTACAGCCACTTTTTGTTATAAGCTGGGAACCATTGACCGTTGAGTAGATAGGCCATCTGGACTGGAATCTTGCTTGGTACAGCTACTGTCACTAAATCAGCTGGATCAGATTCGTTGTCGATGGATTCAGGGTTTTCAACATTGAGGTCGTCAATGGAAGCATTAGGATCAATCTTGATGGTGCGTCTTTGCGGCGGGGGTGGGTTTATGACTTGGAGTTGGTTGGGTGTAAACTGGTAGGATTGTTTATCAATGAGCAGAGCAATTCTACGCTGAGTAAGATTTTGGACACGATAGGCGCCGGGTGGGTGTGAGGCATTGTCATTCGCAATTGGGTAAACTTGATAGCCACCACTGGGAACTGGTGCAAAAAGCAAGAGCAGGCTTGTATTCCTTGGGTCATAGGGAAGTTGAGCAACGGGAGTCCTGACTTTTTCTCCCGCTTCATTCTCGGTATGGACATAAAAAATAAGCGGGCTACTTCCATTGTAGGTGTACATCTTGGAAATTCTGAAGCCATTGACGTCGATGGGCACTTCGCTTTCTCCTTGCACATAGAACAGGTCGGAAAACTGTCCCTCGAAAGCGAAGGTTTTAAAGTCTAGCGCGGATAGACTATTGGCGAGTTGTAGGAGTAGCAGGGAAATTAGCTTTGTAGCGCGTGCCATTTTTTAAGCAGGTTCAGAGCCACCGGAAGTTGATAATCTTGTAGCGTCTGCCAAGCTTGAAATTCTCTCGTCTTAAACGATTTCTGATTGCACTGGGGCTTGTTCCTATTGAGGAAGGGTCTCCGTCGAGTTTAAGCGTGAAGTCTCTGTCCAGTGAACCTGGATCTCCTTGGATCAGGGATGGGTCGGGTTCATACCAAAGCAAGTCTTTCAATTGGCTGCCGTAAAGAGTGTCCGTTGGTTGATGTACAGCTGGGTGGACATAGTCGGGCATCCGCTGGACCACTGCTTCACAAAGTGCCTTGGCTTGCGTTCTGGTATTTTTGCCGACATCGCCATAAGCTCGAATAAGAAATGTGTCTGAACGGGCGTTGAGAATTGGCGCCAGAGGTCGTAGAACATCGCTCTGTAGTAGCCATCCAGGAGTGCCTGCTCCCTGAACCGATCTTCCATTAGCTTTTCCGGCAAGGTGGTCTTCAAAGAAGGTTGTTCCTGGTTGCCAGTAGGATTCTGGTTTTGGGGTGTAGTTAGCTTCTTCTCCAAGGCGTGTACCAGCGGCGAGTTTGGTGTTGATGCTCTTATCGATTGCAGCTTGTAGGGGGCCTGTGTACGCATGCTCAGGAAGCTGGCCGGGTTCTGGAGACCGAGGATCAACTAGGCGGCGATTGACAAAATCAGCCAGTGAGTGGAAGGGGCCACGTAAGCGGACTTCACTAACTAAAGCCTCCGCAAGTTCTTCGACTTGTTCCTCAGTAAGCGCAGTAAAACCTTCCCAGGCGTCGTTAGCAGCTCCTTGTGGGTAGAGGCTTCTGAGAAAGGGCAGGTTGTCGGTCTGGAATTTGTCCTTGAGACTGCGAAGTAGTTGCTTCCAAGCTTCTACGCTGGTTGAGTTTACATTGAACGATCCATCTACCATGAGATGGGCAGCGGCGGAGTCGTAGTCGTGCAGCTTATTGAAATATTCACGGACAAACTTGGTATGGTTATTCGCGAGTGCTTCAGGCACATGATATTTCATTCTGGGATTCGGAAGAGCGTAACGACTTGGGTCTTTTCCTGACTTAACTAATTTACCGCTCTCATCCTTGGCCAATCCAAAGCCGTTCAACACGAATTCTGTGTCTACGGTCTGGAAGGGTGGTACTTTGGCGGGATCGAACTGAGAATTGGAGTACTTGAAATCTTCCAAGGTAGAGTTTGTTAAATTTCCGGGGATGTCTGGGACTGTTGATAAAAAATAACGGTCAAGCAGGCCTTTGTTCAGATGGTAGGAAATGTCAGGAATAGATAGGTTCTGCGGGCGGCGAAGGCGATGGGTCTCATGGTTGTCATTGCGAAATTTTTCAGTTAGGGAGGGAAGTAAGTTGTAGTTGCCAGTCGTTGCGTAGGATTGATTCGGAGGAATAAACGGAGATGCGTAGGAGTTACCCGTTGCGAATGTGGGTGCTACCTGATATTTCCCTAGATCTGCGTTGGTGAATTCTATGATTGAATGCATTGGTTGGCGAGGCACATCGATCATAGCTAGACGTTGTCGGCCTTTAGGTCCATAACTGGGACCCCAGCGAGGGTAGCCAGTTGCAGCGCTGTTAATACGACCTGAGCTTACGGCATCTGCTAGTGGCAGAATTGCTGCATCCCAACCAAAGGCAGTATTCTCGGTCTCAGCATTGCGGAGTACGCTAAGCGCTCGTGGATTAAATTGAGCCCAAAATGGTAGTCCCTGTGTGTTGGTCGTGTCAGCAGCTGACCTTTGTAATGACAGACAGCCATAAAAGTACTGGTCATCTTGAACAGTAATTGCGTCAAGCACATCGGCGATATACTCGTTCGGCACTCCCCAGTTGATAGAATTATCAGGTCGTACTTGCCCGTTTGTGTAAGGGCCTCTGTAACGATGTGCACGACGGCGCCCAATTTCATCTCTAGGTTGTTCCTCTCGTAGATGACCGCTTTCTTGATCCGCAATTCCGTTCATCACGGTGCCCCACCAATTGAATTGTGCATAATCGCGAGGCACAAGGCTTTCAACAGTTCGGTTGATTGGGATTTTGACACCTTGATTCCCAGTTTTCGGAGGAGCTATGCGTTCCAAAATAGATAGGTGTGAACGTCCATTATGCTTTTTCTTTGATGTGTCTCGGTTGACCTTATCTAGATAGGTAACCATCCGCCAGGAGTTCTGATGTGCGCCATGCAAGTCATACTCTTTACTTGGGTGGGAATAGTAGGTCAGGCTAGTGAGACTTTCCCCTCTGCGTAATAGGCGAGTAGTCAGAGGTTGGGTGTATTTGAG
>CAJWWL010000330.1 GCA_913048125.1 uncultured Opitutia bacterium
TAGAAGAACGCCAATGGCTAGCCGCCCAGGATACATTACTCTCCATGACAGACCTAAGTGATGGCATAGCCAAAGATGTCCTCGGACTCTTACCCAAAGGAACGCAAGCTCACCTGGAACTGTCTTCAATTCCCGTCGCTGAAGATGCAGATAATCTCTACAGTGCCCTTACCGATGGCGAAGACTATGAATTATTGTTCACCCTCGCCCCAAACAATTGCCTTGAGGAATGGCCCTTCAGCACACCAGTCACACAAATTGGCATTATTGCTGAAGGTTCCCCTGAAAGTATTCTAGTCAATCAGGCGGATGGAAAACCTTTAGATACTCATCGAGGCTATGAGCACTTCTCCTGAAAATAATTTTCTAAAGCATCTTTCTACTGGGCTGAAAGCTGACAGCTTAGCGAAGACTCTAGAAATTGCCCAGTTACTAGCCCGTACGATTCCAGAAAACACCGTTCTCGCACTAGAAGGCGACCTAGGGGCAGGCAAGACAACCTTCATGAAAGGCATGGCACTCGAGTGGGGCATAGAAGGCCCGATACTCAGCCCAACCTATAACCTTTACTTCCAATACTCCGGGAAAACTCGTAACCTCGTCCACCTAGACGCTTATCGCCTACAAGGAGAAGAGGATGCAAATAACCTTCTAATTGAAGAATTTCTTATAGAGCCTTGGTGTCTTGCAATCGAGTGGCCGTCAAAGGCTGCCTGTTTGATTACTCCCCAATGCTGGCATTTAACAATTGAATGCACTGGCGAAGAAAGCCGACGTTTCAGGCTCCGGATTCCGGAGGCTCAGTAGTTTCAGTCGGAGAGTTTTCCTGCCTGACAGATTCCTCTGCTTTCGGAACTTGAACCTCGGCACTCTCTGAGTCAGAAGCCATTGATACAGACCCCTCCTCTGCAACGTTTTTTTCAGCAGTTTCAGAATCATTGACTGCAACTTCAGTCTCTTCAGCAGACGAATCTTGCCCAGTATCTTCAGCGGTTGTGGGCTCCGTATCCTTTTGAACATCTGCTTCTGTATTCTCGGCGGGTATAGATTGCTCTGCGGGTTCCAACGCATCGGACTAAATAGGCTTTTCAGGCTCTAAAGCATCCTTAGTTTCATTCAATTCTACAGAATCTGCGATGTCATTGGTACCTAATTGAGCCGCGTCACTTTTTTCAGATTCACCTGAGTTTGGCGACTCGACAGGCTTGGAATCAGCGAGCTTTACCTTTTCATCACGAACAGGGGGTGCAAACAATCGCCCATCACTGTACTCAGTCACAAAACCGGATTGAACAAGCCAACGTAAATCCTGGCCGAGTGTAGCAGAATTAGGCTTCTCTCCAACAAGTTCGACAGGCGAAGCAGTATCACTGTCGACTTCATTACCTTCAGTATCTTTTGGAACCTCATCCTTGATGGATTGCTCAGGTGAAGAATCGTTAGAGAGAATCTGCTGCGCAGTTACGTTCTGATTGTCTTCAATAAATTGGAGAAGTGTCTGAATGGACTCAGAAAAACTGGAATCAGCAGTACGATATTGACGTTTAACTGCACAAACAAAAGTAACGCCACCTCGGCCTCCACGTTTATAAATCGTAAAGTTAGCCCGACGTAGACGACCACGAAGGTGATTTGCGAAATCGAGGGGAAACTTGTTCTGACTTTCAAGCACAGACTCGATGGAACGGCGTATTCGGTTGTGGGGCAACTTGTCCAAATCCTTACCATCTACACGGCACATATCTGAGGACTTCACCACTTGATTTTTGTGATTCATGAGAAGGTGCCGACGAGCTTCCTCAAGGTGCTTGAACTCCAAATTGCCATCCTTCGTTTTGTAATTGAAGCCCTTTTTCATAGACTCGACCCACTCGTCAATGACCTCCTGCTCCGAGGCAGTTTCGATTCGAGACGTAAATCGCTCGAAAGACATCCCGCTGATACGAGATGAGTAATGCTCTTGAAGGATATGCTGGTATCGATGATAGTTTGGCGGTCCGAGCAAGGTTCCTGTAACCGAACAACGGTTAACTACGTTGAAGGTGCCCTTGGGTGGCTCGACTTCAATCTCTTCAACATCGTAGAAACGTTCAATATGGTTGGCCAAAACGTGGCCAACAGCCTCATCCTCAGATTCAAAACCAATACCGTCGGGGACAGAGATATGGAAGGAGGCAAGCTCTGGTGGTGCACCCTCGCGAGGAAGCAGTTTTGCTACAAAGCGATCTGGCTTTGAAAGGAATAGGTTCGCGATCTCAAAAAGTTCGAATGTTCGGCAAGAGTCTCGCATGGCCTTGATCAAGGCATTAAACGCCTGGCCATTCGGTTGCAGTTGCACATTGTACTCAGGCTGGTAGGGCCTCGATGGGCGTTGGTCACGGCGTCTACCTCCCTGCCGACGATCAGGTGCGCGACCACCACCAGATCTACGTCGATCCCCATCGCCATCACGAGGGGTACGTTCCCGGTGACGTCTACCTCCA
The DNA here is from genome assembly GCA_913048125.1 of uncultured Opitutia bacterium. Classification (GTDB taxonomy): domain Bacteria; phylum Verrucomicrobiota; class Verrucomicrobiia; order Opitutales; family JABJCN01; genus JABJCN01. Next base: position 2,484 of record CAJWWL010000330.1, read on the forward strand.
GAGTCCTCACGATAGTTTGACTTGGGCGGACGGGGTTGCTTGCCGCTAGTCCAATTCGGTCCGAGTGCGTCGTTATTAAGAAGTGAACTCAGGTCGAGTGCGGACTCGTCCTTTTCTGTACTTGGGCTTTCGCCAGATTCCATCATGGGAATATAGGGTTAGGGATTAGGATGAAGAGTCATTAAAATGTAAACGCGCACCTTTCTGGCAAGGAAGTATACAAGAGAAAATTTGTAGACAAAAAACTTTGTAGCAACAAATTGGAAACGCCACTAGTGCCACTAAAAATATTATCTCAATGAAAACCTTTCTAAGCCTTCTAACCTTTACATTGCTAGCCCAGGGCTCTTATGCACAAGACCAGTCAAAGCCTCCGCAGACAGCTAAGACAACGCCCAAAATAATAAAAGCATCTTCAGGCGCACCAACCACTGCCCAACATCGCCCTCGGCATGTCACCCCCTACCCACCCAGCGGACAAGCCTACTTTCAAAGACCTGCACGTTGGGAATACTGCATCTTTGAAATACGGATCCGTGAGTCAGAAATCGGAGGCGGGGTTTTCCAGCTTCATATGCCAGGCCGCAGCTCCGGCCGTAACAAAGACTTAGCCAAGATCTTTCGCGAAGTGCACATGCAAGTGGAAAAGACCTCACGTATCGACGAGGTGAATGCACTTAATACGCTGGGCTCGATGGGTTGGGAACTAACCTCCACCCAGAAAAAGGAAGGGCGCGTGGGCACATCCGCCTTCTACTACTTCAAACGCCGAATTTAAGACAGCTTTTCGTCTTGCCTCAAAAAAAGGTATCTACAACGTTTTCGTGCATCTAACCCAACATTTCAATGCGCTACACATTCACTATAGAGATTCCTGATAAACGCGGTTCGCATGAAAACGACCATGTTGACTTTTTAAAAGCAGCGTCCAAGCAGATGGAGGAAACCTTGGACTACGCAACCTGCCGTGAGGGAAAACGTCTCATGGCCAAGTTGAAGGACAAAGCTGGTTGCAGTGAAACGGAATTAATAGAGGAATGCTGGGAGGCTGCAGACGAAGTACTGGGAAAAAAGTCTTGTGCTATAATTGGAGAGGCACTGACTGGAAGCTCTAAAGAAACAAAGCCAGACCCTTTCGCAAAAGTAGCCGAAAAAACAGATCTGGAGCACCAAGAAGAGCAGGATGAGGAAGAAGAGATATCTGCTCCCGCCAAAAAACCTTCGGCTCCAGCCAAGAAATTTCCCTTCAAAAAGAAAGCTGCCCCTCCAGTTGCAGAAGAAGAAGTCCTAATTGAGGAGGAAGAAGACGAAGAGGAAGCTACAGCGCTTTCAGCTCCAGCCAAGAAATTTCCTTTCAAAAAGAATGCTCCTGCTCCAGTTGTCGAAGAACACAGCGAAGTCGAAGAAGACAGCGAAGTCGAAGAAGACAGCGAAGTCGAAGC
>CAJWWL010000331.1 GCA_913048125.1 uncultured Opitutia bacterium
AGAACACTGGGAATTGCATGATTTACGCAATGATCCGACTGAAAGCGTAGACCTATCGGAAAAGTACCCTGAGAAAGTGGAGTACATGAAAAGCCTTTGGGAAGAAGTGGCTTGGGAAAACCAGGTTTTCCCTTTAGATGAAGGCAACAATGTAAAAAATATTCTTCGCCCGCCTTGGAATGAAAAACTTGTTCAGGAAATGGTCCTTTATCCAGGAACTCCAACTGTTGAGCGATGGAAATCCCAGCAGTTAATTAGCTTCCGGAACTGGAGCGTTGAAGTAGAACTTGACTATAAGCACGGTGAACAAGGGACTCTTTTTGCTCACGGTGATCAAGGCGGTGGGTACGCCCTTTATGTTTTAGATGGCGATCTTTTATTTTCGCATAATGGTTATGGCGAAATGACTAATATTGGATGCGGTGAGATCCCTGAGGGGCGTAACAAAATTGCTGTCACGGTGACGCCTCCTGATTTTTTACATTGGGATGTAGACATATCGCTTAATGGGACAGCTATGGCCAGCCGTAAGGGTTTATTAGCTTTACTTGCTATGGCTCCTTTCCAAGGTATTGATGTAGGAATTGATCGCAAGTCCCCAGTTAATTGGGAGATCTATGAAAAGTATCGAAACTTCCCGTACACAGGCATGCTGGAAGCAGTACGATATCTGCCAGGCGACCTAACTGACTTCGCAGGATCGAAGTGGATTGACTTCCTCAAAGAAGAAGGAAAACGCTTTGAGTAAGTTTTAGCCAAGCCTTAGTGTCTCTAGTGGCTCAAGCCGAGCAGCTTTGAGAGCTGGATAAAGGCCTGCAATTATTGACACAATCAGAGCCATGCCTCCTGCCACTAAAAATAATGGCAGATTCAGGGTTGCGACCCATCCTAGAACAGCTGATACGAGGTAGATAACTCCAACACCTGCGAGAACACCCGCTAAGCCCCCAAGGACACCAACAAATAGGGCTTCAAGAACAAACTGCATGGCGATCGTTACTTTTGTGTGGCCAAGAGCACGTCGGATTCCAATTTCGCCTGATCGTTGGATTACAGATATAGACATAACATTCGCAATTCCTACACCACCGACGAGGAGTGCTAGACCTCCCATTAAGAAAAGAATATTTCGCAGTGTGGTATCTACAGCTCCTTGAGCTTCAAGCAGGTCAGAAGGGATGGCTACTACAACACCTTCAGATCCGCCGAGGTTAATGGCTACAGGTAAAGCTTCAGAGGTCGAATCAACAGTTCCTTCTAATGCTCGTGCGTACAGGGTTGTTGGTTTTTGTTCTATGTCAAAATCTTCCTCAGCAGAAGATTTGGGGATAATTACTGCGGTATCTAATTTTGGAACTAGGGCAACTTTCTCTAGAACTCCTACCACTCCGTAAGTTTCGCCGTTGACATCAATTGTTCGTGCTTCACCTGGAAGGTATTGATAATCGCTTGCAAGATCCTGACCAATAACTGCGCTGCGAAAGACATTGTCTTCGTCGGCTCCATTAATGAAGCGACCGTATAGCATTTTGGCATCTAATACATCAAGGAGGTTTTGATCACTGGTAAGTACCGGAACAGGTATAGTCCTGAAGAAATCTCTTCCACCTTGTGAAGGGAGTACAGTAAGGCTTCCTATTTCGGTAATGCCGGCAGCGCGGTCAACAGTTGAAACATTCATAGCGCGTTCCACAGCTTCCTCAGGAAGCGTTGGTGCCTGACCTCCTGAGAAGGTTCCGTCAGCCGAGGCGACTATTAAATTAGTTCCTAATTTCTCTAGAGTCTGTCTCACATCACCTTTTGCTGATTCGTTTAACCCGACTGCAGCTACTATGCCTGCGGCCCCTAGAACAGGCCCAAGCATAATTAGTAAGGTGCGTACTTTTCTGGCTGTTAGGCCACCGAGTGCGACGCTGAGTATTTCTCGAAACCAATTCACTCTAACTTGCCGCCCTTACCAGCTTCCCAAAATCTATCTTCGAGAGCGTCAGTTCGTTCGCTCCTAAGATCATCTGCCACAATTTTTCCATCTCGCATAGAAACCACACGATCCATTTGTTCAGCTATTTCTAAATCATGCGTAACGAGCACAATTGCACGATTCTCGCTTTGAAGATTTTTAAAGATTTCCATAACAATTGTTGCAGTTTTGGTATCCAGCGCCCCTGTCGGTTCGTCCGCAAGGATCATAAGAGGGTCAGTGACCAAAGCCCTTGCAATCGCAACACGCTGCTGCTCGCCGCCTGACATCTCGATAGGACGGTGGTCATGCCTTTCACCAAGTCCTACCATTTCTAAAGCGGCTAGTGAGCGCTCTTTAATTTCAGGTTTCGTTAGCTCGCGATATAGGAGGGCGGTTGAAACGTTCCCCAAAGCTGTGAGGTGAGGGATTAAGTGGAATTGCTGGAAGACAAACCCTATCGAATTGCCTCGGAGCTTTGAACGCTCACTATCTTCTAAGTCCGTTATCTCTGTTTGATCAACTTTGATTGATCCTTTTGTCGGCAGATCCAAGCATCCTAATAAACCAAGCAGCGTCGACTTACCAGAACCGGAAGGTCCGATAATTGCCATAAAGTCCCCTGCATGGATATCGAGAGATACGCCGTCAAGAGCATGGACAGCAACGGGTTCTTGTCCATAGATTCTGTAGACATCTCGTAGCCGGAATAGATTTTTTCTACTGGCAGCATTTAGATTGGGTTGAGATACCCCTGAGGTATTCATTAGGTTTCTACCAGTACAAGTTCTTCGCCTGAGAGCCCTTCTGTAATTTCAACGTAAGCGCCTTCAGAAAGGCCTACTTTGACTTGTACTTGACGAGTTGTTCCATCTGTTAGAACCACTCGCACGACATCGTTACCTTGACCGTCTTGCAAAACAGCGGCGACTGGAACGGTTATAACGTCTATCTTTTCTTCCCGCGTTACATCAACGTTGACATTTGCGCCGTCCACGGCGTCTAGGTCCTCGAATGTTTGGATGACGCCTTCGTATCTCTCGGAACCATCTGCGGCAACTGTTGCAGTCTCATCAAGCTCAAGAATTACACCTGGCACAGCGTCTTGGTCACTCGCTTGCAGTTCAACTTCCACTGCCATTCCAACCTCGAGGTTTCCTCTATCTGTAGGGTTGAGCGTCAATGTGATCGTAAAGTCGGGTTCTGTAAGCGTGAGCACTTGTTGCCCGAGGAGAATGAACTCACCATCGTCAACTGACACCGTTCCAATTCTCGCGGGCCATGAAGCGACAACCATATCTCCAGGAAGGAAGAGGACATCGTCATCAATAGTTTCAATCTGAACAGTTACTTGGCTTTGGCCTGCAGGCATGATTACTGTCCCGGGGAGTTCCTTGTAATCTTTGCCTGCAGTAGCGCTTCCACGTAACGTGTAATTTATTGAAGTGTCCTCAGTGACAGGCTGGTCGGCATTGATTATGAATTCGGCATTTCCACCTTCACCGATGCCTCCACCCCCTGAGATCGTTAACTCAGGTAAATCGTTCGATTCTATTATTCCTAAAGCTGATTTCGGCGACCCAATAGCGTATGTCTCGTTGGGGTTACTTAAAATAGTAACCCATAGCTCTTCATCAGCTTCTACCTCTGTATCATTTCTGGTCTGGAAGGTAAGGCTGACAGTTTCTTGGTTGGCGGGTAGTTCAACTTCCAAATCTTCAGCGATGAAATCTGATCCACTGGTGGCAGTTCCCCACACAGATATTTTTATTACCGTATCTTCGTTGCTTATTTTGTCTGTTTTGAATTCGAAGGTTAAGTTGCCACCCTCAGACACCGTAGGGGTTATAGATCGTATTTCTATTGTTTGTACATCTCCGGCGGGGCTGGTAATTTCCAATTTCGCTTCCCGAAGCGCCCCAAGCTGATAGGGCAGGTTGTCACC
>CAJWWL010000332.1 GCA_913048125.1 uncultured Opitutia bacterium
TCAATATCAAGGCTAGCGAGAATAATGAACTGGTTGCTGGATTACGCGTCACCTTAGGGGATGACATTTATGAGGATTCAGCTGCATTTAGACTCAAGCCCCTCACAGAATCTATCCTGTAAAACATTTTCCATATCAACTAGAATACTCTTTATTAATAGATAACACGCCATGAGCGAAATCGCCGAACTAATCCAGAAGGAAATCGACAAACTATCCACCAGCGCGGTAAAGGCAAATGTTGGCCAGATTACCATGATTGCCGATGGAGTAGCCAAGGTCGATGGCCTGTCCAAGGTCATGTTTAATGAAATGGTGGAATTCCCCGGGGGAGTTTACGGCATAGCCCTGAATCTTGAAGAAGACGAGGTGGGCTGCGTCATACTCGGAGATTACTCTGCACTAAAGGAAGGAGATGAGGCACGCACTACTGGAAAGCTACTCTCCGTTCCCGTTGGAAAAGCTTTACTTGGTAGAGTCGTGGATGCTATCGGTCAGCCAATCGACGGGAAGGGTGCGATCGACGCTGAAGAGAATTTCCCGATCGAGAAGATTGCTCCTGGTATCATACCGCGTCAATCGGTTGACCAACCGTTACAAACAGGCATTCTCGCAGTAGACTCCATGATCCCAATTGGACGTGGCCAACGAGAGCTTATCATCGGCGACCGCTCCACAGGTAAAACGACAATTGCCATCGATACCATTATCAATCAGGCAAACATCAACCGGCAAGGTGAAGCCAGCGGTGACCCAGATTTTCGACCAGTCTACTCTATATATGTAGCAGTGGGCCAAAAAAACTCAAATGTTGCTCGTACGATCAAAGCACTGGAAGACGCAGGTGCGCTAGAGTACACGATTGTGGTTAGTGCCCCAGCAGCTGACAATCCAGCCAACCAGTACCTAGCACCTTTCGCTGGTGCCTCAATGGGTGAGTGGTTTATGGAAAATAACATGGATGCACTCATTGTTTACGATGATCTCTCCAAGCAAGCAGTTGCGTACCGCCAAATTTCTCTTGTTCTGAAACGCCCATCTGGACGTGAAGCTTATCCTGGTGACGTCTTTTATCTTCACTCTCGCTTGCTGGAACGCTCTGCTCGACTCAACCCAGACAATGGTGGAGGTTCTCTAACTGCCCTGCCCATCATTGAGACGCAGATGGGCGACGTATCGGGTTACATACCAACCAACGTGATCTCGATCACAGATGGACAGATCTTCCTCGAAACCGACCTCTTCAATCAGGGTATTCGACCAGCTATATCAGTAGGCCTCTCAGTTTCCCGCGTTGGTTCAGCCGCTCAGATTAAGGCTATCAAGAAGGTTGCTGGAAGTGTGAAACTACAGTTGGCTCAGTTCCGTGAACTAGCTGCATTCTCCCAGTTTGAGTCCGACCTTGACGAAAAAACAAAGGCTACACTGGAGCGGGGTGCCCGCATTGTGGAAGTCTTCAAGCAACCTGCCTACAGTCCTATCCCTGTTGAGATTCAGGTCGCAATCATGTGGGCTGTGCAAAATGATTATATCGATAGTATCGACACCGAAAAGGTAAGCGATGCTGTAGTTAGTATCCGCGAATATTTTACAAGCAGCGCAACAGAAGTTGCCGCCAAGATCCTTAAGGAAAAAGCTATTACAGAAGACGTTGAAGGCGACCTCCGTAAAGCAGTTGAAGACTGGAAGCGCGGCTTTGCGGGATAACCCACCTAGCAAAAACGGTATCAGCTAAAGCAGAGCACTAGTCACCATGGCAAACACGAGGGACATCAGGCGGCGAATAAAGTCCGTCAAAAACACGATGCAGATCACTAAAGCCATGCAGATGGTTGCGGCATCGAAGATGAAGAAGGCTCAGGATTTCGCCCTCTCTGGACGTCCCTATGCATTGTTGCTAGCAGATATTCTTGGCTCTCTCGGAGGAATGGATCTTACAAACGCTGATCTCCCATTTTTTCAGCGCAGAGAGGTTAAAAACCGTGGTATTCTAGTTATCAGCTCAGACAAAGGACTTTGCGGAGCACTCAATTCTAACCTCTTCCGACACCTAACCAAACTCGAGGGAGATTGTAAGTTTGTTGGTCTCGGTAAAAGAGGCGCACAGTTTGTTTCCCGAACAAAACGCGAACTACTTGCCGACTTCCCGCTAAGTGACAACGCACGCTTCATCGAGGTACGCCCAGTGGTAGAATTTCTACTCAAAGCATTCATCGATAAAGAAATCGATACGGTAGAGGTTCTTTACACAAATTTCATCAATACCCTAGCCCAAGAGCCCGAAGTTATTCAACTTCTACCCGTGGTAGACATTTCGACTATGTTGAAGACTCTTCGCGAGCGTTTTGGACAGCAGGACTCCGAGATACCAACGGATGGTCGCGAGATTCACTTTGAACCAGTTCGCGAAAAGATTCTCGCTGATTTAGCGACCCTGTACTTCAAACAGGAGGTCTATCAGTTAGTGCTCGAATCCAAAGCTTCTGAACACAGCGCCCGCATGGTTGCGATGAAGGGAGCTACAGACAATGCTAAGGGCCTTATTGATGACCTAACCCTAGAATACAATCGCGTTCGCCAAGCCTCCATTACCCAGGAAATCCTCGAAATCTCTGCCGCTGCTTTCGCTAAGTAAATTTACAAAATATCAAGAACCACTTTTAAAAACCAAGGAACCCTCCCATGAGCAAAACCGGAAAAATCGTCCAAGTCATCGGCGCCGTTGTCGACGCTGAGTTCGACGCAGAAACCCTTCCTGATATCTTCGATGCGCTCGAAGTGACCTTCGACGCTGGTCAAGGCGAGTCAAAACTCGTTCTAGAAGTTCAGCAACACCTCGGTGATAATCGAGTCCGCGCAGTGGCTATGTCCTCCACCGATGGAATTGTTCGAGGGATGGATGTAGTCAACACAGGTGCTGCCATATCGGTCCCAGTGGGTGAAAAGGTACTAGGCCGAATTTTTAACGTAACTGGTGATACGGTCGATAACCGCGGTCCCGTCGGAACAGATGAGACATTACCTATCCACCGACAACCACCTACGCTTGTAGACCAAGATACCGAGGCCAACATTCTTGAAACCGGCATCAAGGTCATCGACCTAATCTGCCCATTCATCAAGGGTGGAAAGGTTGGCGCCTTTGGAGGTGCTGGTGTTGGGAAGACTGTTGTGATCATGGAGTTGATTAACAACATTGCCAAGGCGCATGGTGGTTACTCAGTCTTCGCCGGAGTAGGGGAGCGCTCACGTGAGGGGAACGATTTGTACCACGAAATGTCTGACGCCGGAGTCATTGATCAGGAGAATATTGAAAACTCCAAGGTGGCTCTAGTCTACGGTCAGATGAACGAGCCTCCTGGCGCACGTATGCGTGTCGCGCTATCTGGATTGACCATGGCTGAGTATTTCCGTGACGAAATGAATCAAGATGTTCTGCTATTCGTAGATAATATCTTCCGTTTTTCTCAGGCTGGCTCGGAGGTAAGTGCCCTTCTTGGTCGCTCACCTTCAGCAGTGGGCTACCAGCCCACTCTGTCTCAGGAGATGGGTATTCTACAGGAACGAATCACTTCGACCAAAAAGGGTTCTATCACCTCCTTCCAGGCCGTCTATGTCCCAGCGGATGACCTAACCGACCCCGCACCTGCCAATACATTTGCCCACCTTGACTCAACTATTGTTTTGGAACGTTCAATCGCAGAGTTGGGTATTTATCCTGCAGTGGACCCCCTAGCCTCGGTATCCACTGCACTTGCACCGGATGTTGTAGGTGAAGAGCATTTTCAGGTAGCTCGAGGAGTTCAAAAGGTACTTCAACGCTACAAAGACTTGCAGGACATTATTGCCATCCTTGGTATCGACGAACTTTCGGACGATGACAAGCAGACTGTATTCCGCGCGC
>CAJWWL010000333.1 GCA_913048125.1 uncultured Opitutia bacterium
GTCTGCCTTTAATTGGTTCACCTCCCGACCCGCGCCTAACTGCCTTTGCCTCTGTATTCCTCATGACATTCATAATGACTTCATTCCTACTCGCAGTTGTAACCAGAAGATCCTGAAACCTTGATAATTCTTGCTCAAATTAATTCACACAAGACATTAGTAGAATACTGTACGAACCTCTGATTTCTATGCGCTTAACTCAATACGCCGCTGTCGGCATACTCCTTCCAGCAATTTCAAGTCTAGCTCTGGCAAAAGTCGACTTCACGAAAGACATCCGTCCCATCCTTTCGGATAAATGTTTCGCGTGCCATGGACCGGATGAAAGCACACGCGAGGCGAAGCTTCGACTCGACACCGAAGAAGGCGCTCTGGCAGATCTCGCTGGCGTTCGTGCGGTTGTGCCGGGAAAACCGGACGAAAGTGAGCTTTTGTATCGCATTATCTCAAAGGACGCAGACGAAGTGATGCCCCCTCCGGACAGCCACAAAAAGCCCCTCAGTAAAGCGCAGATTAAGCTCTTCCGTCAATGGATTGCAGAAGGTGCAAAATATGAAATGCACTGGAGCTACAAGCCCTTAGTTAAACAATCTGTCCCTGAACGTAAGAAATCAGAAAAGTTCGTTAAAAGCCCTATCGACGCCTTCATTCTCCAACAGGCCAAAAGTTCTGGTCATCACCCTGCCAAAGAAGCTGAGCCAATTACTCTAGTGCGCCGCCTTTTCTTGGACATCGTAGGGGTCCCCCCTACTCCTGAAGAAGCGGCCCCTTTCCTCACAGAACCATCCGAGCATAACTACAAACTGCTTGTGGACAAACTCCTTGATGACCCTCGTTACGGAGAACGTATGGCTGTGCCTTGGCTCGATCTTGTGAGGTTTGCAGATACAATTGGATACCACAGCGACAACTTCATGGAAGTGTCTGCTTATCGAGACTATGTAATTGGGGCTTTCAATCGAAATCTACCCTACGACCAATTTGTCATCGAAAACATCGCAGGTGACCTTCTTCCTGATGCCACTCCTATGCAAAAGGTGGCTTCCGGTTACAACCGCCTCCTACAAACCACACAAGAAGGTGGCGCCCAAGCTGATGAGTACGTCACAATCTATCAGGCCGACCGCGTCCGCAACTTTGGCAGTGTTTGGTTGGCTGCCACAACAGGATGCGCTCAATGCCATGATCATAAATACGACCCCTACACGATTAAGGATTTTTACTCCCTTGCCGCCTTCTTCGCTGATGTAAAAGAAAAGGCTTTAGGCCGCCGTGAGTCCAACCTGAAACTATCTAAATCCATAGCCCAAGACTGGCTTGGGAATGGCAATGATGAAATAGCAAAAATTGATGCACTGCGAGAACAACGTGTAAAGATTGAGTCGGATATCCGCAAAAAAGCCGCTCTGCTGCCCTACTCTGAACCTGAAACCGACCAACCCGCACAGACAATTGAAAAAGTCTGGATTGACGACACTACTCCCCAAGGTGCTGCTCTTCAAGGCAACTCCCCGTGGAAATTTGTCACCAAACCTGAACCTGTTCACAGCGGCGTAAAATCTCACGTTCGTGAAGCCAAAGGTCTTTCCCAACACTTTTTCGACAAGGCAAAGGACACGCTTGAAATCACTACCAACTCCAAACTTTTCACCTACGTTTTCCTAGACACATTGAACCCACCAAAGCAAATCATGCTTCAGTTCAACGACGGAGACTGGGAGCAACGCGCTTACTGGGGTGAATCAAAAATTTCCTGGGGGAATGAAGGGACAGTTTCCCGCCGGAAGATGGGTCCTTTACCTGAAACCGGAAAATGGGTACGTCTCGAAGTCGAGACCGCACACGTAGGTCTCAAACCGGGAACTAAAATCAATGGATGGGCCTTCAGTCAATTCGATGGAAAAGTCTACTGGGACAAGTCCGGTATTTTCTCGACCACAGATCCATCCAAGGATCCCTCCTTCTCTCTAAAACTTTGGACTGAACAAAACAAAAATGCTAAAAACCTTCCTCGTCCTGTTCAGGCTGCCATCAAGGTACCTGCTGAAAAACGCAATAAGGAACAGCAACAGGCTATTCTAGGGCACTACCTGTCCCAGATTCATACACCCACTGCGAAACACTTTAGGAAGGATCTGGCTAAGGTGGACGAAATCCGTAAGAAGGAGGAAGCAGCCAAGACTCAAGGTGAACGTCCGATGCTTGTCGCAGAACGTACTAAACCGAGAATGGTTCGTATTCTCCCACGGGGCGATTGGCTGGACAAGAGCGGAGAGGAAGTACAACCGGCCATCCCAACTTTTCTAGGCACTCTCGAAACCGGTGACCGCCGCGCTGATCGCATGGATCTAGCTAAGTGGGTTGTTGACAAGAGCAACCCCATGACCGCTCGAGCCTTCGTCAATCGGACTTGGAAACTCTTCTTTGGACACGGACTTTCTCGTAGACTCGACGACCTCGGTGGCCAGGGCGAACCTCCGACTCATCCTGAATTACTTGACTACCTGGCTGCTGACTTCAGGGATAACGGTTGGAACGTAAAGCGACTTGTTCGTAAACTTGTCTTAAGTTCCACTTACCGACAAGGCTCCCGAGTCTCGAAAGAGCTTATGGAGACTGATCCAGCCAACCGCCTCTTTGTTCGTCAAGCACGTTACCGCTTGGATGCAGAGTTCGTACGTGACACCGCCCTACACCTAAGCGGTCTTCTTGCTAGCGATCTTGGAGGAGCCAGTGTTAAACCTTATCAACCCGCTGGGTACTGGCAGCACCTAAACTTTCCCCGTCGCAGCTGGAAGGCTGGCCAGGGAAAAGATCTTTACCGTCGTAGCCTCTACACGTTCATATGCCGCAGTTTCCCACATCCAGCCATGGTGGCATTTGACGCCCCTAGCCGTGAGGAATGCGTTGCAGAGCGCCCCCGCTCCAATATTCCCCAACAAGCTCTCGTCCTGCTAAACGATCCGATATTTGTTGAAGCGGCACGTTCTTTCGCCGAACGAATTTTGCGAGAATCGAAGGGCACTCCTGAACAACGCCTCGAATGGGCTTACCAGCAAGTGCTTACCCGTAAGCCACATGCTAAGGAGAAGTCCATACTCACAAAACTCCTTGATCAGCAGAAAGCCCGATATGCAGAGGATGAGACTGCAGCAAAAGATTTCCTCGCCACAGGTTCCAGTACGCCATCTAGCGATTTACCTCCACAGGAACTCGCCGCATGGACTGCCATCTCCCGCGCATTATTCAATCTATACGAAACCACCGCCCGCTTCTAAGCACCTAGCTCTCAATCTCGATTGATCATGGACTATTTAAATCGTCGTACATTCCTGAACAAGTCAGCCATCGGCATAGGCAGCACTGCCTTGGCAACGCTGATGTCTCGCCAGCAAATTCACGCAGGAGCCTCCAGCGTCTGGCCCGAGAACCTTCCCGCCGACATCAAGCTCCCGCAAAAGATCAAACGCGTCATCCACCTCTGCATGGCTGGTGGACCCTCCCATCTTGAGACTCTGGACTATAAGCCTAAGCTGAAAGAAATGGATGGCAAACCTATGCCTAAATCCATCACTGAAGGCCAGCCTATTGCGCAGCTACAGGGCAAGCGCAACGCGCTGAAGTGCCTTGGTCCCCAGCACGAATTCGAGAACTACGGCGAGTCCGGCCAGCACATCAGCAACCAGTTTCCGCACATAGGGTCGATAGCCGACGACATCTGTATCATCCGGTCGATGACTACTCAGCAGATCAATCACGACCCGGCCCATACATTTATGAATACGGGCTCGATTATACCAGGCCGGCCAAGCATGGGAGCCTGGACGAATTACGGGTTGGGCAGCCTGTCTGACAATCTTCC
>CAJWWL010000334.1 GCA_913048125.1 uncultured Opitutia bacterium
CGGTCTAACTTGATTGTTGTATTTTAATAAAATGGAGTTTGTAGCACATCCTCTATTCTTAATCGCAGCCGTTACACTGATCGGTGCAGTAGCATGTCTAAACTTCGCGTGCTTGGCTTCAAATTGGATAAAGCGTGGCATCCTGATAGCGGCAGCTCTTTTTCTTCTAGCCCCATCAGGAGTAGCTCTCATATGCTTTAAGCCGGAGTTAGTCGACGGTAGATACAAAACTTACAAGCAGTTGTATGGTGATATCGAGGTTGGAATGAGTCGGTCCCAAGTGATGAAATTGGTAGACCAATACTATCCATCCGGAGGCAAAAGACTTCGCCCTAAGGTTCTAGAGGATTCAGACCTCAAGCTAAGCTTTTTCATGAATCCAGAGGAGTCAAACGAACCAAATTGTGAAGGCATCTTCCTCGAGATACAGGATGATAAAGTTGTGAGAAAATCGTATGCAAGAGACTGAGGTCAGTTTGCAAAGATGTACCACAAATCCTTAATGTGAATCCAGATGTAAGCTTGTTTCAAAAGTTCATTTACTGACATGCTTTCATCAGTAGTTGCCCGATTAAATTCAACTATCTGTAGGGATATCCAACTTCACTCAGTCAGCAACGAGCACTTGTATATTGCTCCCATGCATCCTGAATCTATTTAACAGATCTGTTCTTGGTAAAATTCTTTTCCAAAACAAGATATCGAATACTCGAGACATTTCCCTTTGTTATGAAACATCTTTTGGCATTAATTCTTAGTTTGAGCGGTCTACTTTTTTGTCAGGGCTACTTGGTGGCCTCATCGCAAATGATTGTCGAAGGTCAAACTAGTTTACCCCTCGCTTATGATGTAGACGTTCTGGTTGCAGGCGGGTCTCTGGCAGGAGTGGAAGCCGCCTGTGCCGCTTCAGACAAGGGTGCCTCTGTGCTGGTCATTGAATCCCGCCCGTACCTTGGCTACGACATCTGTGCCAATCAAAAATTATGGCTTGAGCCAGGGGAACAGCCGCAAACTGACATCACCAGGTCGATCTTTGACGGTAAACGTCAACAAACTCCCATGAAGATTAAAGGCCTTTTGGATAGGGTGTTATTAGATAGAAATATTCAATTCCTGACCGGGAGTTTCCCGGCAGAGTTACTGGTCGGTCAAAATGGAAAACCAGCAGGTATGACCATGGTGAACCGCAGTGGGCGGCAGGCCATTCGTGCCAAAGTCATCATTGATGCAACTCCATATGCCGGCTTAGCCCGTCAATTGCCCAATGTTTTAACGGACTTTAAAGCAGGAAAAAAAAAGGCTTCATTTACGGTCATTGGAGGTGATTTAAAAAAGGCAAATCAAACCATTCAGGGCAAGCAAGTCCCGGATGTTCAGTATTCCTCAAAGTTTCGGGATAGAAAAAATAAGAAACAGGAATGGGTCTCAAGAGACTATCCCGTCTATCAGTACGACGCAAAGATTGATTTAAGGGAAGATACTTACCGTGCCCACAGTAAAGCGATCCATCAGATCCGGTCCATGGTTTCCGATGCAAATATGGCTGATCATTCTGAAGGACTGCTCGTCTTCCCTGAGCGCATGATTCAGACTGAATCAAACAGTGATGATCCTTCCGCACTGGAAAATTATCTTCCCCAGGGATTCGGTAATCTTTTTGTGTTAAACGCCTTTGCGGGAATTAAAGACAAGGCCACCCGTCATGAACTCATCAATAGTCCCTACAGGCTTGCTCCAATCGGACAGATCATCGGAACAGCAGCGGCCGAGGTTGCTAGTAGAATAAAGGTTCCCAATGATATTGATTATTTAGCTTCCACCAGTGATGAGGCGAACTTCGCAGTCTCGGAAACTGCGAAGAGCTTTCGTTTTCATGATCGCCCCCAACTGGAGCTTTCAGGAAATCAGTTGCCCGTTTTGGGCCGCTGGGATGTCGTGGTTGTTGGCGGTGGCACATCGGGAGCCCCGGCTACCTTGGCGTCTGCCCGAGCGGGTGCCAGAACTCTGGCGATTGAGTATATGGATGAGTTGGGCGGAGTGGGAACGGCAGGCATGATCTCAACCTATTGGTACGGTTTTAGAAATGGGTATACCGCAGAGGTCGATAAAGCGCTTGGTACGAAAGAGAGCTGGAACCAAATCCAAAAGTCCGAGTGGCTGCGTCAGCAAATCCTGAAAAGTGGTGCCGAACTTTGGTTTGCCAGCTTTGGGTGTGGAACTGTGACGAAGGGCAATAAAGTTGTCGGCGTAGTTGTGGCCACTCCTTTTGGCCGTGGGATTGTTTTGGCCGATGTGGTTGTTGATGCCACTGGCAACGCCGATATCGCTGCAGCTGCCAAGGCAAATACGCATTACAGCATTTCCAAACACGGAGATCTATCCGTACAGATATCCAATTATGCACAAAGGGCACTAGGTGGAGGCACACATAATCCAGCAAGGTATATGCTCAATGATAACGACATTTTCGATCGTTGGCACCTCAAGCTATCTGCTAGGCAAGAGGTTTATGGTAGGGCTAAGAATGCTGGCACGGGAGGAGTTCATGATATGGGGCAGCTCATCCCTTCCCGTGACCGGCGTCGCATTATTGGTGAATACACTTTAACGACCGAAGATATCCTTACGAAACGTACCTTCCCAGATACGATCAGCCACCATAAAAGTAATTTTGATGCCGGAGCTCACCCGGATACCGAAATGTTTTTGATCAAGGACATGAAGGGTCCTGTTTTTACCTGTGACATGCCTTACCGATGTGTCATCCCTCAGGGCTTGGAAGGAATTCTGGTGATTGGTTTGGGTGCCAGTGCAGACCGTGATGCTATGACTTTAGTGCGCATGCAACCCGACCTGCAAAACCAGGGCTATGCTGTGGGTGCGGCTGCTGCGATGGCAGTCCTCAGGGCACGGGGGAAAGTTCGCGATATCGATATCAAGGCTTTGCAGAGAGAACTGGTCAGGAAGAACTGTCTCGAAAAGCGTGTTCTTGAGGATGTGGATTCCTTTCCGTTGAGTACGAATACCATCCAAGAGGCAGTCAAAACTCTTGATGGTTTGACGATAGACGTTCACCAAAAGCCTCAACATGACGACACGCATAAAGCGTTAGCGGTTGTCATCAGCCATCCGAAGAAATCCATCCCTTTGTTAAAGAAGGCTTACACTGAAATTTCGAAACCAGCGGCGAAATTAAATTATGCCCGTATTTTAGCCATCCTTGGAGATCAGACAGGAAAAGAGACACTCGTGGAAGCCGTAAAAAAAGCACCTAATTGGGGTAAAGGCTGGGATTACAGTAATCAGCGTAAATATGCCAATACCTTTGGTCCGGTAGATCGCATAGTGATTGCCCTTGGTTTCTTAAACTCAGTAGATGTTCATGCTCCTTTACTGGAGAAACTGGATCAATTGACGCTGAAGAGTCCGCTCTCTCACTATAAGGCGGTCTGCTTGGCATTGAGAATGAATAAGGATGAGTCCCTTGCCGAACCCTTAGCTCGTTTTCTTAAGGAGAAAAAGTTGAAAGGGCACACGCAAGCCCTTGCTTATTACAATACCCGGAAAAAGGAAAAAAACGTCTATGTTCGTCAGGGTGTGAATAAACATGGCGGATCCATGGTTAACAATAAATTTAAAGAGCTTCTAGTTGCGGCGCTTCTTTTCGAATGCGGGGATCACCAGAATCAGGGTCGCGAAATCCTCGAAGCCTACACCAAAGACGTGAACGGTCACTTCGCGGAGTATGCCCATCGCGTATTGAGTACTGGAAGCGCAATCAGCAGCACC
>CAJWWL010000335.1 GCA_913048125.1 uncultured Opitutia bacterium
CAGTATCACTCATGCGCACAGGAGTGTGCCCACGGGCATAGGTGTGATCATGGCCATTCAATACTAGATCCACGCCATATTTATCGAATATCGGCTTCCAGTGGTCTCGGGCAAACTGAAAATTACGTCCCTTAGCAGGTGAGAATACTGAGTGGTGACAGGTGACGATTTTCCACCTGGACTCACAGTCCTTTAATTGTTTTTCGATATACTTGGTCTGTGACTCTAGTTGTTCGTTTGAATTGATGACTATAATCCGAATGTCTTGGTAATCCACAGTATAGACGGTCTCATGTAACTCGGGTGCTAGTTCTTTCTCTACAGGCAGGGTAAATTGCGGTCTCCATTGGATTGAGACATTTCGAGGCTTACCTTTAGCTACGGATTGAAACTCATGATTCCCAACCACTGGGATTGCAGTCCATTGACTGTGGATGAAGCCCCCCGCTTTGTACCATTGGGCCCACTCATGGTCTCGGTGTGCATTATTGACTAAATCCCCGGCATGGATCGCAAAGGTTGCATCGCCAGCAGTTTGATAGGCCATTCGGATCACTCGTGACCAATGGGCGAGAATATCATTCTGCGCATCTCCAAAATAAACAAACTTTGTAGGGGAGTAATCTTTTTTTGCTGTTCGAAACTGAATCCATTCTGACCAGTTTCTTTGGCCATCCCCAACTCGATATGCATAGAGTGTGTCCGGCTTTAGGTCCTTGTAGACTACACTGTGGTAGTGAACTACAAGTGATTTGTTGCTTTTGTACCTTCCCAAATCAAATTTCTCGGTACTCGCATCCAGCGTTATCGAATCTTCCTTAAATGCCGAATTGACAGTCGCCTTAGCAATCTGAGCGACAGCGTTTTTGACACTGGTATCTGTACGCCAAGTAACAGCTCGTTGGGTAGCTGGGTCGCCATAGAAGGTAAGAATAATCCTGTCAGGATCTTTGCTGGGAATCTCCCAGTGATGAAGTCCTTCATGATTGTCATGTCCAAAAATAGAGACTGCGCATAACAAACCAGCCGAAAAAGAGACCTTCATGTATTCAAGTATTTTCATAACTCCACGGCTTAACGCCTTTTAAGGTTCGGTAAAGAAAATCCTCCATTCCGATTCCGTAACCTGGTTCTGAAGGTCCTTTAGTATTAGAGTCCTCATACTGAAGGTTAGACAAAATCTCAATGGTGTCGCCTTTGCTTGAATAACCATGTGAGGAAATCATCCTCATCATCGCAACGTTTGCTGCTGAGTTCGGTTTTACCATTTTCTGTTGGTTCAATCATTTTTCCTGAGACACCATGGTTGTCGCCTCGCCAGGTCGTAAGCTTCATGTTGCCATTGAGGTTTTTGAGTGCATTGAAGACTTTCAACTGCTTTTCATAAGGGCATACGCGGTCCTTGTCTCCATGAAAGGCCCAGATGGGAATGTCCTTAATTTTCTCAGGATCGATAAATTCCTCTGTTCGCTTCAATCCACTGCCGGCTGAGGGAGCTGCAGCAGCAAAATATTTGGGAGCAAGCTGGATGTAGATGTAAGTTCCATGACCGCCCATTGAGTGTCCCATAATGTATATGCGGTCTAGGTCTACAGAGGGTAGTTCGGCAATGATCTTTTGGATAATCTTAAGTTGCTCACCATTCCACAAACCAGGTGCTTGTGGAGCTACCACATAGCACGGAAACTGATTCCTTCGTTTAGGGTCAGCAAGTTGTCGATTCCAATCCTTCAATTGCTTTCGGTTATTGGTTCCCTTACCCCCCGCGCCATGAAGGGAGAGTATCACTGGATATTTCTTCGCAGAATCGAACTTGATTGGCTTCATTACCCGACAAGGTATACCAGCATTGGGTATCGTTTCGTAGATTGAGTATACGTCTTGGGCAGTTATTTTCGATAAGCCGATTAGGAACGCTAAGAGAGGGGATATGTACCTAGTCATAGTAATTTATTTTCAAATTTGGGTTAGTCAGACGCGTTGGTAATTTTTTTCATCCATGCGCGCATTTCCTTGCGGACAGGGCTAGGGCGAAGAAGCCAAGCATCGTTGTGGTTTCGAAACCCTGTTGCTCGAAAAGTAAAATCTCCCTCGATTCCAGTCTCTTTGATCCATTTTCGTGAGTTTTCCACACCATTATTTTCATGGGTTATAAATTGAGGTCTTCCTTTAAGTCTAGTGAGTCTCGATATGGCTGATTGACTGTCCGACCCCGGGTAACTCCACCTCTTTACACCATCGTAGTGGCTGTAGGGGAGGAAGGCACACCATAGTTTTGCTATCTCATCATCATATAAACCGATGAAATTGCAGGCAATAGCTCCACGAGAAAACCCACACAAGAAAACCTTCTCGGTATCACCTCCGAAGTTCTCGCAAACCCAAGGTACCGTCTTTTTGGCGTAGTCTAGCGTATGACTCGGATCGTGTGAAGGCTGGTTCCCCCACCATCGAGTGACATTTTTCTGACCATTATCGGAAAGGTAGGGGAGGCACAGCCAGATATAGTCATTTCCCCCAGATAGTCCGTATCCCATTTTGCTACCTTCAGGATGGCCAGAGCTTTTATCGCCAAGATGATTCTTGTAGGGGCCATTTCCTGCGTATTCGACAATCACTGGGTAGCTCGCGCCCCGTTTCCAATTGTTAGGCAGGTGCAGAAGATGATAAACTTCTGTGGTGTCCCAGTTCGGGTGTGTCTGCTTAACCCTTTTTCCGGCATTAGCCTCTCCGGTTTGCAGAGCTGGAAGTTTGAGATCCGTTTTAACAGATTTGATATCAGGAGCTGCATCAGTTCCCACAAAAAGTGCGAAAATGTGTGATGCTATCGCTAGGGAACGGGCCGACATTTCTTTAGAAGCTTTCTGAGACTCCACTCAGAAGATTCTTCGGGGTCTAATATTCTCGATCTTTCTTCACGCCGGGCTCTGGTATGGGATAAGTGCCGTCTACGTTAGCCTTTAGAGGTGAATCGGAGTCCATGGTTAGCATATCAGCTCCAGGGCCAAAATGATCAGCGTTCAGCATCTGGTCATAAGTCACGATCTGTCCTGTGTGGCAGGCCATTCGCCCCATCGACGTTACAACTGATGCCTGTACACCACGTTCACATTCATTGTACTCCTTATCGTTACGAATCGCTTCAAGAAGGTGGTCCCATTCATCTTGGTAAGGGTTGCTCTCTGTAATTCTGCGACCACCCTCACGTCGACCAAACATCCATGAAAGGTCGCTGTCCGGGCCTTGTCCTGAGTGAATGCGGGCTTGTGAACGGTGACCACCAGGTCCAGATATGAGCGCATAGCCCTTGGTACCATGGGCGTGACTTGCAAACTCACCGTAACATCCAGGCATGTTTCGACCATGGAAGTACATCTTGGTCTCATCGGCGAAGGTGTATTCTACAGTGTAGTTGTCGAAATTCTGATCTACATTATCGCCCCTGTAATGACGTCCCCCCTGTCCTTGAGCCTTGACTGGCCATGCGTTTTTCATCCAGCAGCATTCATCAATGTTGTGGATGAAAAAGTCGCTGAATGAGCCGCCAGACAGCCAGAGGAAACTGTGGAATCTACGGATTTGGTAGAGCAGTTCAGATTCATCTGCTGGTTTCTTTCCTGAGAAGCATGATGCAATAGGTTGCTGCATGCGGTAGGCGCGTAAGAGAAGGAGATCCCCGAGTTCGCCGTCTTGAATGCGAGCATGAAGCTCTCTACGCGCCTGGCTATGTCTGCACATAAGTCCAACGCCGATCTTGAGCTTCTTGGCTTTGGCCTTTTCATTGAG
>CAJWWL010000336.1 GCA_913048125.1 uncultured Opitutia bacterium
TGTGGCATGTTTTGCCATGATGGATGCTTGTGTAAAATGGTTAGACCAGTTTCCCGTAGGTGATCGGTGACGCAATCGCCCGCTCCGAATGAGGCTTTCCAAAGACATCCTTCTCCCAGTTCAGTTTGCCGGTATCGGGCACGAGGCTCGTTACACCTAGCCACCAGTTGGTCAGGATCAGCTGTTCCTTCCCCTTGCCGTCAGGATATATGCAGGGTGTGGCAAAAGTTAGACGCTTACTGTTGCGCGGTATCTTCCATTGGGTCTTCCCAGTACGTTTGTCTAGGGCGATCACATAGCCGCCACCTTTTTCCTGATCATTAGGCAGGATGAGCAGATCTTCATAAATGATGGGTGAAACACCAAAGCCATGATTGCCATTAACGCCGCCCAAGTCCCGCTCCCAAACGGTCTTTCCACTGTGGTCGAAAGCTAAGATTCGCAATTCACCTTTGTGACCCCAGACGCTGTAGACGCGTTCCTCATCCGCAGTCGGAGTGCTACTGGCAAAGCTGTTCTGTTTGTGCTTCTTGTGAGTGTTGGATTTAAACTCCCGCGTCCAAAGGACTTTGCCGGAATCTGCATCCACGCAGGACACGAGGCGAATTTTACCATCTTCGCGCGCAGCGTTCAGAAAGATTTTCTTTCCCCAGAGCACAGGGGATCCGTGTCCTGTTCCCGGTAACTGGGTCTTCCAGAGATGGTCATCGGAAGACCACTTTGCAGGAATGGATGCCTCACTCACTCCAGAACCGTTAGGCCCACGAAAGCGTGGCCATTCTTGAGCATCGGCAGACTGAATGGCTAAAATTAGAGCCAGTGTGAAAGTTGTTTTCATAGCGTAAAAATGATCTATTCGAGGTAACGAAACTCTGCACTAGCGAGTAGCACCTGACAAAGATTGGCTAAGTTGCTGTCGTTCTCGGAAAGATAATTCTCCATGCGCGGCATTTCCCCATCTCTAGGCTCACGGCCAAGGGTGATGAGGTAGGCGTGACGGATTTGCTCCGCAGTGGTCTTCATGCCCGCGTCGACAATCCGATTGGCTAGTTGTTCGGAATGTTTGAGGATGAACTTGCTGTTCATCAGATACAGTGCCTGAGAGGGGACAGTAGTGACCTGACGGTTGCCTACGATGATGCTCGGTTCTGCAAAATCAAAAAGCTTCAAGGAGTCAGGCAGACCATTGCGGATGATGGGGTGGTAGACACTTCGGTGCGGATTCGGTTTGTTGAGCGTTGCGATCTTGGTCGCTTCCCGACCGATGTTGATCTCTCCCAGTTTAGTGACGGGAGAACCGCTCAGAGGATCACGTACGAGTTCACCGCTACTGGCAAGGATTGCGTCACGAATCGCCTCCGCATCAAGGCGACGATGGTGGGATCTCCACCAGAAACGATTCTCGGGGTCAGTCTTGAAGTTCTTGTCGTCTGACTGACTGGCAAGTTGATAAGTCTGGCTTAACACGATTTCGCGGATGGTCTTCTTTACAGACCACTCATTCGCTACGATCCGTGTTGCAAGATAATCCAAAAGTCGCGGGTCATCGGGGCGTTGACCGGTCTTGCCGAAATTGTCCACGGTACGAACGATGCCCTCACCAAATAAATGCTTCCAGATTCGGTTGGCCAAGACGCGGGAGGTAAGTGGGTTTTCGGAGTTAGCGATCCAATTGGCGAGTTCCAGTCGACCGCTTTGCTCCTGATTCACAGGTGAGGCATTGGGTATATCTACGACAGAGAGGTAACCACGGGGTACGGAGTCGCCTTGGCGATGTACGTCTCCGCGGATGTGGATGCGGGCGTCCGCTGGAGTCTTTCCGTCGCCAATACCCATGGCAAGGTTGCTGGGCTTGGGCTTCTTCTTATTAAGTTCTTTGAGAAGGTTGGAGAGCTTCTTTTTTTCCTTCTTGAGTGAAGCTTGCTCTTTCACGAGCGCATCCCGTTTTTCGGGAGTCTTCTTAATAAGTTTTGGTATTTCCTGAATCCGGGCGTTGATCGCCTTGTTTCGTTTCTGGGACTCTTGTAGCTTCTTCTTGTGTTGGGCGATTGCCTTCACAAGCCCATCCTCTTCATTGCCTAGCGGCAGAAGGTTGGACTTCTGCCGATTGCCAGTCCCATTAGTTCCAAAGTGGGTTTGAGAACTATGAAAGATGCCATAGATGGCGTAATAGTCCTTGGTGGGGATGGGGTCAAATTTGTGATCGTGACAACGTGCACAGCTCACAGTTAAACCCATGAAGGCGCGTGTGGTGGTATCGATCTGTTCGTCGGCAACATCAGCAACGAACTGTGCACGATCCCTCTCGTTCAAAGACTTTGGCCCGAGGGCGAGAAAGCCGGTGGCAACAAGATTTCGGGCCGCTTCCGCATCGTTGACTGCGGGCAGTAGGTCTCCTGCCAGTTGCTCCCGGATAAACCGGTCAAAAGGTTTATCCTCATTAAAGGCATCGATCACGTAGTCGCGATAGCGCCAAGCCTGTGTGAAAGTGCAGTTGCGTTCCATTCCTGTCGATTCCGAGTAACGGGCCACATCCAACCAGTGACGTCCCCAGCGCTCGCCGAAGTGTTTCGAGCCCAATAGGGTATCCACAACCTTTTCGATGGCCGTCTTGGCATTGCGCTTGTGAGCGGATAAGAAAGCCTCGTGCTCCGCGAGTGTAGGGGGCAATCCGGTGAGGTCAAAGTGTAGACGGCGTAGTAAAGTTTCTGGCGCAGCAACTCCAACAGGCTTTAGTCCCTTTTCCCTGTGCTTGGCTTCTACGAGACGATCAAGATCGCTTTGGGCCCACTTGCTTCTAGATTTTGGGATCTCCGGTTTATTGACTGGTTGGAATGCCCAGAACTCTCGACCCTTTTCGATATCGATTTCTCGGGTGATCAACCCCGGGCCCTCATCCACACGGGGGTCAGGAGCACCCATCTTGATCCATGCTTCGAGGATTCGGATGTCCTTGTCGGCCAACTTGGTCTTCGGTGGCATCTTCAACTTGCCTTGCTGGTAACTGACTGCCTTAAAGAGCAGACTGTGCTCAGGCTTTCCAGGGATAATGGCAGGCCCGGACTCGCCTCCGCTGAGCACACCACTTCGACTGTCGAGGTATAGACTGCCCTTTAGGGATGTCGCCTCCTTGGAGTGACAGCGGTAGCAGTTATTGACCAGAACAGGACGGACCTTCTTCTCGAAGAACTCGACTTGTTCTCGGGTCAGATCCTTTGCAGAAGTCATTAGTGGTACGCCAATGCAAAACCAAACAAGGGGAGGTGGTTTCATGCTTAAACAATTAACCTATGCATAGGCATTAGGACAGTAAGAGTCCATAGGCAATTTGATGTGAGATCAGCGTTCCTCGACCACGAGTCGGTAGAAGCTACCACGACTATTTTGTACGTTGATCTGCTCAGTGACACGGGTTACAGCTCCCATGTCAATCTGGCTAGTGCTTTCAATCTTAGCCGGTTCCCAAGTATGAAGATCATAGCTGCTCTCGATGCGGAAGTTAAGGTCATGAGCGGTTTTGGATAGGTTGTAGGTAAGCAGCAGCGTGTCACCGATCAACTGTTGTTTAAGGGTCGGACTTGAATCGACTTGTTGCGGTTCGGACCCAAGTGCATACTCAAGAAGATTGAGACGACCATCTCGGTCAGGGTCATCATGCGTGCCTGACAATTCGAAGGGAAGTGTGGAGGCCCAAGCCTGATAGCCAGGCAGACCGGGGAAGGTGGGACGGGGTGTTGGGGCAGGCACTGTTCCTGGAGGATGAATAGCAATGTTGCCATTGCCGG
>CAJWWL010000337.1 GCA_913048125.1 uncultured Opitutia bacterium
TGACTACTGAGGAGAAGTATCGTAACTTCGAACTCAAATTTGAGGTGAAACTGGATCTCGGACTGAACTCAGGATGCCAAATTCGATCTATGCCACTACGTGAAGGTGCACACCTGATTGGACCGCAGGTGGAAATCGCCGGAGGGAGGTCAGGCTTTGTTTACGGTGAAGCCATGAAGAAAAAAGATGGCTCAAGGCAAGGCTGGCTTAGCCCCGATATGGAGCAGGAAAAAACGGAACCAATCAAAGGTACCTTCAAGGAAGGCGAATGGAATTCTTTTCTTATTCGCGTGCTCGATGATCGATATCAAACCTTTGTGAACAAAGTCCCGATCACAGATTTTGAATTCAATGGAGTTTCGAGTTCTGGGCATATCGGTCTTCAAGTACACGGTGTGAAGAGGCCGGAGCTTGTTGGTAAAAAAGTCCGATTCAGAAACATTTTCCTGAGGAAACTTAAGTCTGTTGAAGAACAGGTGGTCACCCGCATTGGTTTCATCGCTGAGGCAGTTGGTCAGCATCCCCTTATCGGTCCTTCAGCATTCCTCGATGATACTGGCAAGGTCATAGTACAGGAAATCGAGCAGTTCTACTTCAACGTAGGAGAGAGGCGAGGTTCAAGTCACCAAATCATCATCACCTATCCGCCGGAGATGAAGATTCCAGCGATTTCAGGTCGAAAGGTCGAACTCATTGGAACACTTGATACTATTAATCTTGGAGGTGAAGAGGGAACAAAAGATAGCTATGGAAACGAAGTCCTCCGACTCAAAAGTTGGAAATACTTGTAACTATTTCTTAAGTGCTTGCATCCTGATGAGCGCAGTTACTTCCTCTACACATTAGAAGTTCGCGTGCAGGCTCTCGGCAAAGGTAACTCCGGCGACCATATCCTCATCGACCATCTTCTCTCTAGCACCCTGTTCCGATCAACGTGTAATTATGAAATATCTCTCCAACATCCTGTTCTCCCTTTGTTTTTTACTAACAGTCCACGGAAAATCTATCGATCCGAGTCAGGCAAAATGGCACAAACAATACGAGAAGCAGAAGAACGCACCGGATCCTGCCGAGATGCTTTTAAATACTGATCCGGAACCTGATCTAAAGAAAGGCTTTGTTGATCTCTTCAACGGTAAGGATCTTACGGGTTGGACGCCAAGAGGGGGCAAATGTAAGTTTGAGGTCGAGGATGGTTCTATCGTCGGAACTTGTGTTCCAGGTTCCCCAAGTACCTATTTGTCCACAAATAAAGAGTACGGTGATTTTATTTTCACCTGCGACATGAAGTGGTTGATTAACAGCAATTCCGGGATCATGTTCCGAGCCAAGTCCAAGGGGGAGAACCACGTATTCGGCCCGCAGGCGGAAATGGAAGAGGAGAATAAGGGCAGGGGTTGGTCCGGCGGTATCTATGGACAGAGTTGCGGCGGTTTCTGGTATCCCATGTGGCTAAAGGAACACAAAGAGATTCGTGCTGCCCGTAAGATAGGGGAGTGGAATCGCCTCACCATTCATGCCAAAGGCAAAGTTGTGAAAACTTGGGTTAATGGAGTGCCTGCCGCTCATTGGGAAAATGATGAGTTCCTCAATGGCTTTTTTGCCCTGCAAATCCATTCTGGCAAGCAAGGTAAGGTTTTGTTCGATAACATTCGAATCAAGGAATTGAAGTAACTCATCCTTAGTTTTTTTGATGAGCATGCGCCTGTTTAATTTTTTAAATATACCCGCTGCTCGCTTGTGAAGTTCCTGCTCTCCATTCTGTTGGTTGCTCTTGCCAGCCTTGAAGTCCACCCGTCCTCTGAGTGATCGAAGCCGAATTTCTTTCGTCTCCGAGAGTATTTTTATCAGCAATAACATTTAGTGTTTCTGGGGATGTTTTTTGAAAAAGCACTTTTGAGGCTGGCGCTTTGCTTATTGATTGTAGGATGTGGGGTTCCCTCTGTAACCGTAAGACCACACTCATGGGATGATCCATTTTGGGATTCGAAAAACTATTCCCGAAAAGAGCCCAACTCTATCATCGCCACAAATACTGACATCAACAGACCTTACAAAGAAGTCGCAATAATACAAACGACAGGAAGACCTAAGGATGAGAAGGAAGCATTCCGTTTGATGAGAAAACAGTTAGCGACCCTTGGGGTCGATGCTGTGATAAAAGTTCGAATTATGGAGAATCGTAACTACGAAGGAGTGGTCGTTCTTTTTGACTAGTCCATGATTGTTTTCTTTCACGCTTTGAGTGCATTTGCAGTGCTTTACAGGAGTCCCTCCCCGTGGTGGGTGCAGGGCAATCTATGGGGCGCTACTGAAACTTTTTTAGAAACAATCCCTGTCCCTATGCCATTTCTCATGTACTTCTCGATAGACTTGTGATCTGCTATCTCACTTGTCAGGTGGTAGAGAAAAACCATACTATAGCTTCATAGATTATTGTTTTATTCGCAGCGTGAATCTTCTACGTTTTACAATAACTAATTAGCTCTTTCTAAGCTGATTATACCAGTTCCTTTCTGAGTGTTTTTTCTGTACACAATTTCCTTGTTAAGTGGCATTATATAAACAATGAACCACCTTTTAGTTCGCAAGCCCTCTGCACATTTAGTGCTACAATATCGATGGCTTCTCTTCTTTAGTCTGCAAATCTTCTTGCTGCCTCTATTACCTGCTGAACCATCAAGGGACTTAGCCATTTTCTTGGATAATCACTGCGTGGATTGCCACGACGATGATCAAGCAGAAGGCGGCCTAGATCTACTATCTCTAAAATGGGACCTTGCCGACTCCCACAATGCAAGCATGTGGGTTAAAATCCATGACCGAGTTAAGTCCAAGGAGATGCCACCTCCAAAGAAGAGTCGCCTGAGTGATGCCGAGCGGAAGAGATTATTGGATGATTTAGCAGGGCAAATTACTCAGGCTCAGGAAGCTACTGCACAAAAACATGGGCGCTCCGTTTCTCGTCGGGTCAACCGGTTTGAGTATGAAAACATCCTCAGGGACTTACTCCATGATCCCTACCTGAAAATAGCAGGTCGCATACCCTTGGATGGTGAAATCCATGGCTTTGCCAAGGTGGGGACGGCTCTCGACGTTTCGCATGTACAAGTTGATGCTTACCTTGATGCGGCTGAGATTGCTCTTCGACGGGCACTTGATTTTCCTGAAACAAAGCCTGAAGCGACTACCGAACGTGTGTATGCCAGGGAACAAAGAAAAATGTGGGCTCCAGGAGGCAATCCAGCATGGACCCGGTTTTCGCTAGCCCTTGATGGGCTACAAATTAATGACAAATATTCTTTTCGCAAACTGGGTCTTGACCGTGAAATTAAGACGAAATCTATCAGCGTTGTGGTAGATGACCCCGAAGCAGAGCGCGTTGGTCCCTGGAGAAAATCCAACGTGCGCTCCAACCATCAAGGAAAGCATTATCTGGCCACTACAAAGAACAAGGGCCCTCACGAAATAACGTGGAAGACCTTGTTGCCTAAACCCGGTACATACGAAGTGCGTGTAAGTTTTGGTGGAGGTGAGGGTCTGTCCAAAGCAGCCCCCTACACGGTTAGTCATGCAAAGGGCAAAACCCAGCTCCTCATTGATCAATCAGCCAAACCGACCATAGACAATCTGTGGTTTCCGCTCGGTCGGTTTAGCTTTGGTAAAGAGAGATCTGCTCCTGTAAGTGCAGAGGTTTCTCTCTCTGATAAGGGTACGGAAGGCTACCTAAT
>CAJWWL010000338.1 GCA_913048125.1 uncultured Opitutia bacterium
CCACCTAACTTTCGACTTCACTGGGGCGTAGGTTACCCACTTATTCTCGGTGGATAGGGAACCCAAGTTATCGGTTGTGTGTGTAGGTCATCCCACTTGTTGCCTTAGGTGACACTAGTTGCTCTGTACATATGCAGGCCCTATTGCCGTGGTTTAATTTGACGCAAAAAGGAGGAAACCAGACCAGAGTACCCTTCGGTTCCTTGGTTGCACTGCCTACATCTACATCATGTCACCGGTTAAGAGACTTGCACCATGTTGGGTCTGTGGTGGCCTGATTTCCATCAGGGCCATGCAATGCCCTCATTGCGGAGAGCCAGAACCTGGGCCGTATTCCTTTGAAAAGGCGGAAAGGGATCACGCTGAAGAGATGGTTAAACTGGAGGCAAACAAGCGGAGGCAAGAGCAGTGGCTAAGGGAAAACCGCCTGATCCTTTGCCTCGCTGGTGTTCTGTTTGCAATTCCTCTTTTCTTTCTCCTCGTCGACCTCTTCGACATTTGGTGGATATTTGGCGAGAAATAACCGTTCCTTTTCATCAGCCCATTGGTTCATCTTGCGTACGTTGGAACCCATAGGCTTACGAACCCACGCTCCACTAACGTCCATGATTAGTGTGTTGTCCATAAAATATTAACGGCGATTTTAGGTGAAAGGTTAGTGCCGCACATATTTTGAAATCGCGGTTAGGCAGGTAGCAGTGATTCAAACAGGTGCCAAACGCCGCCACTGGATCTCAAATCGTCAGCAAACAACGGCTAGTTTTGATTCAAGAGAAGACGCTTCAGCGCAATAAAATTCAGATCAAGGAGTGAATTGGCACGGTTCCTGCTTACTAAAAAAACGTACGTCATTTTTATGACTGCTCATTCCTCCCTAGAGAAACTCAGGCCCACTTCGGTGGGCCATTTTTTCGCCCGCTAATCACTTAAACCTTGTTAAACATCGGTTCTAACGTTTTAAGCGTTCACTCAGTCGATTTTCCAAAAAGACACTTCGCCCTCATAATAAAAAGTGTCTTTGACCCATTCAGGGTCTTCAACGGCCTTCTTCCTGCCTTCTAGATTGGCTTGAGCAGTCTCTTGGTCTGGATAAACTCCTAACGAGAGTAGAGACTGTGGCCCCGTTCTCACGTTGATAGTCATTTGAATGCCAGGGAACGTCTCTTCTCTGATGCGCTGGTAATCTTCTTCGGCGGTTTCCATATCTTCCGGCGAATTAAACTCCATCATAGAAATCCTTGCATAAGGCATGCGCTTGTCTCCCTCTGTACATCCCGATTTGTAACGACGAAACCTTAGCCCATCCCAACAAATTTCTCTAATTGGCTGCTAATGTCACCGCTTAGTACCTAGCGGTCATCAGTGAGAGGAAGCCACCCTCATTTTTAACTACATCGGCGCATCCGCCACCATTCGAATCCGATTGCAACTTTGGTGGGCATTGGTTTGCTCCAGTTCCGACTATTCGTCCTTGTCGATCATGTACTCGCTGCGGGGGCCGTATTTGCCGACGTCTTCATCTAGCTTCGTTAGCTGGTCAATGCGGACTGGGAGTTCGTGCATCTGGTCCGTCTGGTAGACGTAAACAGCACCAGCTACAGCAAGCAGCAAGACGACCACGGCAAACCGCACTCCCTTGCGTTTACGCTTGTGTGGCCGAGGGCCATAACCACGAGCGAGGCCATTAGTGGCCGGTACTTTGCTGAACAAGTTGTTGTCAGTCATCGTTATTTACTATCGCCACCAGTGCTCCTTCGAAGCGGTTAGTCTTAGGCATCAACTTCTTCCGATAGGGAATGATGATCTGATCACCAATGGCCTGCATTTCATCTGCCTGTTCTTTGGACTGCAGTATCCAACTGGCTTGCATCACATTCCGCTCCTTCTCAGACCGGAAAATACTCAGCTCTGCCCCTGGAAGCTTGTCAATGAAGGTTGGCCATTGCTGCTGAAGGACCATGACAAACATGTCGCAATCGTCTTCCGAAGGAAAAGTATTGGTAATGGTCACCTGAAACACGTCATATGCTCCCGATTTGACTCGAAGAACCGTTAGCCTAGCGCGACAGATTTTTGAAGCCAATCTGTTGCGCCATTGAAAGCACCAAAGAGCAGCTTGTCAAAAGAGATAAGCGGAGGAAGTCATCAGCAAAACAATAAGAAACATCTAACTGTTCGAGGTTTTCAGTACCCTTCCTCAGCTTCGGAAAAATCGTACATCACGATCCCGCGATTTGGGGAAATCTTAGGGGCAAATTGAGGGACATCTTTTATCAAGTCAGACATATACTCTTTCCAAATGGCGTCACATTTAGCAAACGCGTCTTGGTCTCGATATTCCAACCAATTCCCAATAGTGAACTTGTCACCTTTGTTGAAAATCCTGGTGACGTAAAATCTAGTCATCCCCGCTGCTCGAAGCTTAGCCGCATGGGCCTCATAACGCTGCTCAACAAGGTAAAGAAAACCTCTCATTTCACTTTCGTTAGGAAAGTCTAGGAGTGTGAAGCTTATGATAGCAGCCTTAGACATTTCTGTTCCCGTGATCCGAATATTAGGCGGAAAAGGTAACAGAGGCATAACTTTTGGCCAACAGACCAACATCACAGTTTATGGACAATCTCCTCCGCTCTCAGATGGGTGTATCGGAAGAGCATCCTTGGGTCTTTGTGACCTGAGATAACCGCAACCTCGGGGATGTTCAGCCCCAGCTCAAAGAAGCGTGAGATGGCCTCATGACGAAGGTCGTGGAAGCGAAGGTCCACCAAGCCAGCACGTCTTCTGAGCCTTCCCCAAGCCAACCTGAAGCCATTGGGCGTGACGGGAAAGGGTGATGTCGTGTCGTTGTGTTGTCGTTGCCTAGCCAGCACCTGAGCCGCCTTTGTCGACAACGGCACCTCCCTCGAACTGCCATTCTTGGTGAGCGGCAGGTAAGCGATACGCCTATCCAAATCGACATGCTCCCAACGAAGCCCAAGTATTTCGCCTCGTCTCATCCCTGTCTCGATAGCGAAGACGATGATAGGCCAGATGTGTGGGTTCTTGGTCTGCTTGGCTGCTTCTTTCAGACGTTCGAACTCGCCGCTTTCCAGTCGCCGGTTCCGCGCTGGTGGTGAAGGGGGCATCTTTACCCTGTTGACTGGATTGGACGACAGCATCAACCCCCACTCGTTCATCGCTATCTTGAGGCAGTGTCTGATCAGGATGAGGTCGTAGTGGCAGGTGCGTCGCCCATCGAGGAGCCTACGGTCCCTGAAGGCAGCGATGGCCTGTGATGTCAGCTGGCTTACTCTAAGACTGCTCAAAGAGTCTCTGATGAGCCTCTGGAGGCGCCGAAGCTCGGTTCTCGCCGCACGTTTAGCGGGAGTCACTTCATTGGAGTAACGCTTTACAAGCTCGCCAAGTGTAATGTGTGTCGGCCTTAGTGCGCCAAAGCTTGCAGCCTCAAGCTGCTCCTCGACACTGATGAACCACTTGATAGCGGCCTGTTTCGTGTGAAATGACCTTGATGTAGTTCCGATGGTCTTGTGTCTGACGATGGCTTGCCACTTGCCATTACGCTTACGATAAGTTGCCACTTAAGCCTCCTTAAGTGACACAGGAGTGACCGAAGATTATCCACTTCAAAAAACCCCGCAGTGACGCTCGATTACAGCTGGATAGAGCACCAGACTACGAATCTGGGGGTCGGGAGTTCGAATCTTCCC
>CAJWWL010000339.1 GCA_913048125.1 uncultured Opitutia bacterium
CCTGAAGCTAAATCGTCGTAACTTCCGTAACTTTCACAAGTTTTCTTGATACGGAAACTTTTTACCGTTTGAGTGGGGGGCGTGAAACCCCTGCTTTTTTCCTTTCTGACTTGCGTAAGCGGCTGCCTGAGTACTTTTGCCGAGTCAAAACTCAACGTCTTATTCATTACTCTAGACGACATGAACCGCGACTCTGTCGGGGTCTATGGTTCTAAAGTCCAAGGGACGACTCCCAATATCGACAAACTCGCCGGTGAAGGCCTGCGTTTCGAGCATGGCCACGTATCGATTGCGATTTGCATGCCCACCCGGGCGGTCTGGATGACCGGTCGTTATCCCCACAACAGCGGAGCGCTTGGCTTTACCAAGATCAAACCGGGCGTACCCACTTTGCCTGAAACCTTGCTCGAGAATGGTTTCATGACCGGCATACTTGGCAAGACTGAACACGTCGTCCCTTCCCGAAAGAATGCATTCGAATATCGTCGGGACCGTTCCGAAATGGCCAATGGGCGCAGTGAAGAACTGTATGGTAAATTTGCCGCCGAATTTCTCGCGCAGGTAAAAAGAGGCGATAAACCATTTTTCCTTATGGTCAATGCCCATGACCCCCACCGTCCTTTCGACAACCGGAAACCCGCTGATCAAAGAAAATTGACCGAGGAACCTAGTGAGGGAACTTCGGATGATAAGAAAAATAAAAGGAAACGGACCGACTATCCGGCCCCTTCCAGAATCTATCAGCCTAATGAAATCGTCATCCCCGGATTTCTTCCCGATTTGCCCGCCATTCGAGAAGAGATTGCCCAGTACTACAGTTCGGTCAGTCGGGCCGACGACGTTGTGGGCCGAGTCCTGGTCGAACTTGAGAAAGCCGGGTTTGCCCAGAACACCCTTGTCATGCTGAAGTCAGACCACGGAATCCCCGTCCCTTTTGCAAAAACCAACGTCTGGAGGCATTCGACTCTCACTCCCTGGATCGTGCGCTGGCCGGGCACGGTTAAGGCGGGCACTCATGAAACCGAGCATTTGGTGGCCGGAGTAGATTTTGCTCCGACCATCCTCGAAGCTCTCGGAATTGCTCCCATGAAGGGTATGGACGGTCGCTCTTTTCTTCCTGTCCTCAAGGGTGAGAAGCAAAACGATAGGGAATTCGTCTACACCCACATCAACACCATTGCTTCAGGTCGCTCCTATACCATGCGTTCCTTGCAGGGCAAGCGTTACGGATTCATCTGGAACGGTTGGCACGACGGTAAAACCCTCTTTAAAAACGAATCGATGAGCGGACTGACTTGGAAAGCCATGGCCAAGGCTGCAGAGAATGATCCTGCTCTTGCAAAACGAGTGAAGCATTACCTTTACCGTACCCCCTTCGAATTTTATGATTACGGGAATGACCCCGATGCCTTGAACAACCTTACCGGCGACGAGGAACATGCCAAGTTAGAGAACCGCTATCGGGAGGAACTTCTGAAGGTCATGCAGAAGACCAAAGACCACGAAACCGATCGATACCAAAAAGCTCTCAAGGGCCGTTAGGAAAAATCATTGAATGTCTGACCTAACAATTTGGGTCCAAATCGATTCCGGGAATTAATTCTGACTACCCAATAATCATATAAACTCATGCCTTCAACACTCTCCCTCAATCGCCGAAAATTTCTAGCAAGCTCGATCATCACCTTGGGCGCACCATACGTCAGTCGGCATTCATGGGCAACTGGATCACCCATGCAAAAACTTCAGTTTGCTGCCATGGGCATCGGCGGGCGTGGAGCAGCTGATATTAAGTCATTGGCCGGTCACCCAAAAGTGAACTTGATTGCCGCAGCCGATGTAGATTCCGGACCAACTAAAAAACTGGAGGCAAATTATCCTCAAATCAAGGCCTACTCCGATTGGCGAAAAATGCTTCAGGAAGGCGAAGAGACCATCGATATTGTCAGCATTTCTACACCCGACCACATGCACGGGATCATGGGTTTGAGCGCCATGAACCTTGGTAAGCATGTTTATCTGCAGAAACCACTGGCGCAAAATGTCGGTGAATGCCGAGCTTTAAGACAATCAGCTGAACGAAATAAGAAAATTGTGCAAATGGGGACTCAAGGAGCCTCTAGTATCCATGATCGCACCGCGGTAGATTTGATCCAGAGACAAGTAATTGGCCGGGTAACGGAGGCTTGGGTGTTCTGCGGTAAAAGCTGGGGTGACTCGAAGCCACTTCCTAATCATGGAAATCAGGTTCCTGATGGACTCGACTGGAATGGGTGGCTGGGGGTCGGAGAAAAACGTCCTTTTATTGAGAAGTACTATCATCCCAAAAACTGGCGGCGGCGCCAGGGCTTTGGTACAGGCACGCTAGGCGATATGGGTTGCCATATTTTCAATGCCATGTACCGCGGGCTGGAACTTACCGCCCCGCGCAAAGTGCGCTCACAAACTGGTGTGCCTAATGCACACAACTGGACGAATAATGAGCGTGTAGAATATCTCTTTCCCGGCACACGGTTCACTAGTGGTGATCTGAAAGTGCATTGGGGCAGTGGTGGCGAGCGACCACCAAAAACGCTAACCGATGCCATTCCTGATGGGATAAAACTCCGCTTCGGTTGTTTGCTAAAAGGAGAAGATGGATTACTACTTTTACGGCATGGGAATAGCCCTGTGATTTTACCGACCAAAAAGTATGCGAACATACCCCTGCCAAAACTGAAATCCATCGGCCACCACGACGCTTTTGTAGATGCCGTACTAGAAGGTAAGCAAGAAGGTTTACTATCGCCTATCGAATTCGCCGCCGATCTCACCGAGTTTATTCTCCTTGGAAACATCGCCATGCAGCACTCTCCCGACTGGCTCGAGTGGGATGCTGCTAAGCTTAGCTTCATCAACAACGATAAAGCCAATGCAAGTGTTCAGCGAACCTACCGCAGCGGCTGGGAGATCATGGGCGTATGAAAACTATTATACTTTTCACCCTAACCGTGGCCGCACTCGACGTCTTCGCAGCTGACGCTGGAAACGACGAGAGCAACTTCGTGTCTATTTTCGACGGCAAATCTATGACCGGCTGGGTCGGTAACCTTGACGGCTACGAAGCCAAAGACGGCATCCTCAGTTGCCTTCCGGGAAAGGGAAAAGGCGGAAACATCTTTCACGAAAAGGAGTACGATAACTTCGTTCTACGTTTTGAATTCAAACTGACCCCTGGCGCCAACAACGGTTTGGGTCTGCGTTGCCCGCTGGAAGGAAAGCCATCATCCAAGGGCTTCGAAAGCCAGATTCTCGACAACACTTCGAAACGCTACGCGAAGCTGAAGGACACCCAATATCACGGTTCCCTGTACAAGCGCGTGGCGGCCAAACGCGGTTTTCTAAAGCCTGTCGGCGAGTGGAACCTTCAAGAAGTCGTCATGAATAAAAACTACATCAAGATCATCTTAAACGGCACCGTCATTCTCGAAGACGATGATATCGGTCGCTTTAAGCGACCAGGCAAAGGGCACATAGGTTTTCTTGGTCATGGGTCGCTTGTTCAGTTCAAGAACGTCCGCATCAAGCAGATCAAAGAATGATGCGACTTGTTTTTCCATTTCTGCTGTTTGCATCCTGTCTTCAGGCGGCAACCCCAACCAACTTCATCCAAATCCTCACCGATGATCAAGGCTGGGGAGACCTGAA
>CAJWWL010000340.1 GCA_913048125.1 uncultured Opitutia bacterium
ATGTTTTATATTGTAGGATAAAATCTTCAGGGAATCTCCTTCACCTGATGAATCAGTCTTTCCAAAAACCAATATACTCGACCCAAAAAACAAAACAGGAAGAAAACAGGAATTCATCGATTTGAAAAACTTGGTCATCATTCTTTTTTTGAGTTTTTCGCTCTCTGTAGAAAGGGCGATATATTTATGAATCCTAAGGCTCCAAAGTCGTAGAAAACCCGTGCTCCAACATCGCCCTTAATGCAAATTTCACTTCCTAGGTCGAACATTCCCCCACGGCGCATGAAATACCACATCTTGCTCCTTTCCTTCAAGGTAGGTCGTCACCACCTTCATTCCGCGCGTGCTGATAGGTTTCAGCCCGGAAGTGTACGAAATTTCTCTGCCTGTGAAAGGTTTGGTCTCGCCCTTGATGTAACAAAGTCCTCTGCGCATTTCAGTTTGAGCATCTGATACCTCGCGTGTCACTGCTTTGGTAGTCAAATCGAGGGCATAGGTTCTCGATCTTTCATCAGAAATAAGCAGCGAGTTGTTCTTCTTGTCCAAGGACATGGTCTTGATAAAGACGTCCTGAACATCTTGCTCTAGCGCGGGATCGTACTTGATGTTGTAAATCTGGATCCGCCACAAAAGCTTTTTGGTTTCAGGGTGGCGCGCTTCGACGAAGCCAGGATTACGCATAGAAAATTGAGGCAGTTTAACGTGAGGGGCCGTGTAAACTGCGTTGTCAGTTACGATGGGCAAAACATCCTTGGGCGCAGCTCTTTTTGCCATTACGCTAGAAGTCAGGAGTAGAATCCAGATGGTTCCATGGATTATTTTCTTCATGACTTATAAGACACTCTTGGGTTGAGTTCCTTAGATAATCATTATCAATTTGGCATAGAAATTAGTGGTCCTGCAAGAGGGATAGGCACACATTCCAGTCCTTAAGATTCGAGGAATGAATTCCCCCTAAAAAAGATCACTGACCGAACATGCTCATGGCAGGCACTTTCCCCATGCCCAGCGGATGCAGAAGTAACATTTGAAATTCCCAAGTCCCTGAACCGGATTGCTTGCCGGTAGTGACGGAGTCGGTTTCCACGAGGATTTGGTTCCATCCCTGGTTGAGTTGAATTGGGACTTCATCGCGGGATTGAGTTGGGATACGGATATGCTGACCGTTGATCCATAATTTGGCAGGACTGTTCGCTTTAAATTCTAGGGCTGCGGTTTGAGATTTGCCGGAGTTGACCCAAGTCACGGCGAAGGCTTTGCCATGCTCCTCCGTTGAGAGGCTCTTACGAATATCACAACGATTTTTAGTTAACTCAACCGGCTTCCAGGACAGTTTTTTTCCGTCAATGGTGTATTTCTCTTTCAAGGTAATCGTTCGCTGATCTGGCGGTAGTTTGGTGAAACGTTGGTTGATACCCTCCTCAAATGGAAAGGGGCCAACCACTTGCCAACCCTGAACAATAAGATCCGGCTTGGTTCCGTAGTGCCCTCTAATTCCATCGTAGACCTGTTCCCTTGGAACTTTGGCCGACTGTGAGACAGCCTTGACTACATTAAGACTTTTTTCCCACCCAAGACTTCCTAGTCTGGAACGAAAGAGAGAGAGTATTAGGCTGTGGGCACTAGGGTTTTCAGGATTCATGTGCAGAAATCGAGCTAGGGCTTTGGCCTTGTCGACTCCGCTGTAATCCGTTCGGGACAAAGCCCTTTGAAAGGCGCTTGCCCCGCTGCGGGTGTTGCCGATAGATGGTATGGTCTTCGTTAGAAGTTCGTGGGCATGTACAGGAGTGAGGTTCTCGAAGTCGGTTTCGGAGAGAATACGACCAGCGGCTTCCTGAGACTTGGTAAACTCGTTCATTCTGAAAGGCAGTTTTACCCATTCTGCAACAGGGGATTCCGTACTTGATTCATCCCATAATTGGAGATTTATGCTGAGTTCTTTATAGTTCCAAGGAAGAGCGGAGAGGGGCGCAGCACATTCGTAGGTGGTTCTTCCGTTTATGAGATCATGCCGAACTGCAGCGGGGATCTGAACGGAATTCTCCCCATCGACTTTGCCTTGTTGGTTGAGGCCAACCTCCCAATGTAAATACGGAGCCAGAGACTTACCGCCCTTCTCCCAATGAATCTCGATCACCATCCTATCATGCGGCAATGGCTGATGGGAGGGATTGGGTACGCTAGCCAGAATAAGCAAATGTTTGTGGTCATGCGAGAGCTGAAGTTGCGCTCCTTTGAAAGGCTCCAACTTGGGCGCCCCCTCAAGGTCTCTCCAGTCATCCCCGAACCCGTCTAGAACGACTTTTTTATTCGCAGGGTGAATTGTGGTTTCACTAGCCAACGCAAAAGGCAAGCTCGTCAGCATAAGGAGCTTAGGAGCCAAACGAAGCAGTTTACCAGAGAGCTTCATCGCTGGAAGATTGGGAGAAAACGATAAGGAACCGCCAAAACTAGGGTGGCAACTGCGGTACCTCCGTGAGGCATATTTCCATCACCAGCAATCTTCCCACTGGACTCCTGCTGACTTATGATTTTTTCGGCGGCACGAGGATACCAAAACTTGATGTACTTATCTCCGGCTTGATAGCAGGCCTGCACACAATAAAACTGATCGAGCCAGTCCCTCCTCTCTTTAAAGGCCCAGCCTTTTTCCACGCCCTCTCCCATGAGGAATTTCCACCCTCGATCTAAGGATTGGGAATCGAGATCACCGGCAAGCTGCAGACCTAGAAGTCCAGCTCCCATGCGGTAGGCATTGGTTTCATCAGTACGGTTGGGCTTGTACCAGAAAGCACCAGATTTCTTACTTTGGCAGGCATAGATAAAATCTCGGGCACGTTCCAGAGCCACATCGGGAACGAGTATACCAGCTTCTTTTGCGGAAATGAGTGCTTCAATACCCATGATTGTGATAGAAAGATCTCCCGGTTGCTTAGGGTCAGGACTATATCCCCAGCCCCCTTCTTTATTCTGGCTACTTAGGATGACTCGAGTGCCAGCTCGCACCGCAGGACCAACCGCCGGGTTTTTGGACTGCCCCCACGCCTCCGCAAGAGCCATGACTGCAAGGGCATGCTGATAGAAAGTACCGCTGGAGGCATCGACAATGTATCCATCCGGGCGTTGCTTAGCTTGGGCAACTAGGTAGCCAACCCCTTTTTCCATCGTTTCACCGTATTTGCCTTTGCCGGGGACATGACCTTGTACCATGAAAGCCATCGTGGACAGTGCTGTATTAGCTACCCAGTAACGCTCCTTACCCCAACTTCCGTTTGAACTCTGTTCACGTTCGAGATAAGCAAGTGCTCGGTCAATTGCTCGACGAGCATGTGGTGTCAATTCGATTGAAGTAACCCGTTGCGAGACGGTTACCGAGGCGGGCAGCATTGAACAGAGGACAAAGGACAGCCCGAGCATGAGCCCGGTTAGGTTTCCAGCCATGTTGAGATATTTGGAAATTACAGCCATTCTATCTAAAAGGGAAGATGCATGCGTAGTCAGTTCGCGTGTAAATTTAGAAATTTCATTTGCTGGTGATCTACTTCTAACAAGTGCCGTGGTTATTCCTCCATCGAACCGAGCAGTTCGAAATACTCTGCAGTCATAAGTCGGTATTCAGCAGGAAGACGGCGCTGGTAATCCTGCTGGATCTTTTGACGAGCTACCTCAGCGAGGTTAC
>CAJWWL010000341.1 GCA_913048125.1 uncultured Opitutia bacterium
TTGTCAATTTCATCTTAGGAAAAGCAGAAGTCGTAGGAAGGTGGTCAAGGTCGCAAGTAAATGGCATAGTAGGAGAGCCGTCTAAAACCGTTGGATTGCCTGGATTTTCAATTCCCATTTCAAATGCGATTTGTTTTATTTTTTCGCAAAATTTGGTAATCTCTATGGTGCGCCCAGGTAGATGGAATGCATCATAACCCATAAATGGCGCGATTGCAGCCTCGCCGAACCCAGCGCCGACGTCTTTTACGTA
Source organism: uncultured Opitutia bacterium (assembly GCA_913048125.1). GTDB lineage: Bacteria > Verrucomicrobiota > Verrucomicrobiia > Opitutales > JABJCN01 > JABJCN01. The sequence goes on from CAJWWL010000341.1 coordinate 254, forward strand.
GTGATAATGTTCGCGTCCCTGATATGGTATCTTGTAATCTAATCCGAGCGCACAGGCTTTCATGGCTGTAGTTGGTGCTGAGGTTAATCCCCTGTCTCGGCCAGGTCCATAAGTAGTGGCTAATCGCAAGGATACCGTTGGAACTTGAGTCTCCATATGAAACGCTTGTGCAATGCCTTCACCTGCAGTTTTCCAAAATCCATACAAGTTGGGAGGGGCGAACAATGCATTGGGACCAACAAGACCAGCAGGATGAAGGTCACGAGGCCCATGTACTGCTGCAGAACTGGCAAAAACAAAGCGCTTTAAGTCTTTTAACTCTTCTGCAACTGCTCTGAAAATATGAGCCGTAGACACCAGATTGATATCCATACCAAGAAATGGGTTAGCTTGGCAATCAGGAGTTTGCAAAGCTGCTAAATGGATAATTACATCAGGTTGAATTTTCCTGAGTACATCTCGGAGCCTGTTGGTATCAGAAATATCACCTTGAACGACTTGAAACCCTTCAGGTAATGAACCAGAAGGAGTTGATCGATTATAGCCATAAACCCTTTCTATACCTTGACTTATGAGGTAATCTACAGTCGCTTTCCCGATACAGCCAGTGCTACCTGTGACTAGGATCTTATTCATCATTATAATCGCCAAACAGATTGCGCGAATCTACTTCAACCAACAAGAATAAAGGCTTAATAACTTTAAAATTTGAATGTCCCGCTGGGTAAGATGCCGAATTATTTAGTGTAGCGGCATAAAATAAAAGGCTAAACCCATGAATTCAGATGCTAAGTTGCGGCAAAATACCTTTGCATCAAAAGGCAGAGAGGAAAGAAAAGGATTAGCGATACACCCCATGCCGGAGCCAAAAAAGTGACAGCAACAGCATCTAGCAAAGTAATAAGGGCCAACCAGAGAGCAACTGACTTACCGATTGCCGGTCCTTTGGCACGCGCTTCCTTCAGTCCTTTATAAATCAGGTAGGCAAGACAGGAGACAAGGAAGACAGCAACCCATTTTTGAGAGCTAATACCAAAATAGAATCCAACTAAGACAGGAGCAAAAAGGCATAAGAACGGCCAAGGCATAGATGGATATTGTCCAGTTGCCTCACCTCTTGCCACAAATGTGATCCCAACTATGTAAAGACATAGTACGATACTCCAAACGTAAACGAGCGGGGAAAGAGAATTACCGAAATCTGTTCCTGCTGACGCAATCGTCCACCAAAGAAATAGCCGACAAGCACCCATCAGAACTACGGAACCCGACCATTTCTTGTGAACAGCATCGTAGGCTAGAATAACAGCACATAGCGCGACTAAATATACTGCTGAGACCTCTACCATAAAGTAGAGAATGGCAGCACCACCTAACATTTCTAAACAACCAATCAACCAAACAGAGGTTGCACTGAGAATGCCTGAAGGAATAGGCCGGTGAGAATTATATTTGCGATCATAATGCTCGTCGAATGCATCATTGAGAGTTGTTCCAGAGACATAGAGCAGACTAGCTCCAAGAAGAATCCAGACCCATTGACTTAAGTCGAAAGCAAGAACCTCTACACTATCCGAAGGAGGAAGTTCGAATATGGGAATATTCTGCCCAATTCGATTCAATACCCATGCCGCGAAGCAGTTTGTCCAGATGGTGGGCAGATTAGAGATACGCCCTAGAGTCAGAATAGCATGGAGCTTTGACACCATAGGGGAAATCAAGCAATCCATAGGATGCTAGGCAAGAACTTATAGGAAGTGAACTGCTAAGCGAGGTCTCTGGACATTAGCTCCGCGAGTGTCCATTCATACTCCTTAACAACTTGGTCAACAACGTCACCAGTTCTGAGTTCTTCGGGAAGAACTTCCCATGTGTAGGTTTCCATTTCAAGATGCTTGCAGATATCTGGATTTTTCTGGATTAGATCAAAAGTACTTGTCACATGGTCTCGAGTGTCACCAAGAGGGGTACCAGGTGATGCATGTAATGGTACATGAAAATGTATACGCCACTCGTCTCCAAGTCCTCCGAAGGATTGCCCAGCTGCATTCTGAAGACCAAGATCCAAATCCTTAAAACGTTGAATCACTTCACCTTCTCGAGCAGATACAACCTGATGAAGATAAACTTCCTCGTGGAACTCTGCGAGTGATTCCAAAGCTGCTTTACTGGGAACAACAGAAAGAGCAGAACTGATGTGAATTTTGCTAATACGATAGCCAGAATCGAGGAGATTCCCGATAGCGAGCGAAGGCTCTTCAAACTCCACTGCGAGGTGACATGTATCATAATTAACCCCAACAAAATTACGCCATGTGTTGTCGGAACCAATATGATTTCCCAGATCGTCTAGAAAATCGATTGTCTCAGCACTGGTTTCAAATAACCCAAGTGGTTCAGGTTCAAGACCAAGATGTAAGTCCTGACTATTGCCGGCAGCGATCTTTTCGATATAACGAAAACAAGATTCTAGGTTTTGATAAATGGCTTTAGGCACTTCTCCATTACCAATGAATTCCTTAAAGGATGCTGGAAGTGTACTGACACTGCCATCAACTCCTTCTGGAAGTATTTGAGAAAGCAAATCAAAGAGGAGGTTAGTGTATTCAAGGCGTTCAGGTTTTGACCAGTCAGGCATGTAAACCTTCTCCTTCACTCGAGTACCATGGAACTCACCGTAAGGGAAACCGTTAATCGTGAAGACGTAACTGTTATTTTGCTCCAACCAACGTTGAAATTCCAGTAGGAGTTGGGGGTCAGAGAGTTCTCGAGCAGCATTAGCACTTAATCTCAGCCCAATCGCGTAAGGCTTGTCTGGGCTTACCTGCTTACGCACACGCATGACATCATGCTTGAGCGAATCAAAGGTCTCAGACCAATCACCACCTCGATGAACGTTTGTACAATAGGCAAGATGAATGCCGTGGTTAAGTTGCATACAACAAATTAGTTCAATTACACCTTGAACTTAGGACACTGGCTCATGAAGGCGTGAGGGTTTGCGTAAACAACCTTATCAATGGTTTCTTGAGAATGTCCTCGCCGACGCATCTCAAAAACAGCCTTTGGTACAGCAAGAGGATCACTGATGCCCCAGTCGCATGCGCAGTTCATCCAAATTTGATCAGTTCCATACATTTCCAGCATGTCAACAGCGCGCATAGATGTACACTTAGACTCGGGATAGAGTGTCATTCCAGCCCAAAACCCATTGTCTTTGGCAAGGCCAATCGTATGCTCCTCAACATGGTCAATTACAACACGTCCTGGATCTATTTTAGAGTTATTACGCAATGCATCAATAATGAGCTTAGTACCCTTGAGCTTGTCTTCTAGGTGTGGGGTGTGAACTAGAATTAGCTCATCTCTTTGAGCAGCTATATCTATGTGACGTTCGAGGACCTCCAGCTCGTT
>CAJWWL010000342.1 GCA_913048125.1 uncultured Opitutia bacterium
GACTTCTTCCTAAGTGAGTTTTCTGTTGCCTCCAAGGATCGTAAATGGGCCATTGTTAATCCAACGCATTCTTATGGTAAGATCAGTGTTGGGGGAGGGGGGGCAAATGCTTCAAATGTAATTGATGGTGATGGTTCTTCAGGTTGGTCCACTTCGGGGCAAACAGGTAAAGCTCACCATCTTGTTCTGCCTCTAAAAGAGCCAATTCCAGCTAATACAAAATTCTCTGTGCAGATGCTTTTTGAGCGTCACTTTGTGGTCAGTCTTGGACGTTTTCGGATTTCGGTCACTTCAGATTTGAAGTCTCCAGTTGCCAAGAAGCATGGGGCAGAAGTCGAGGCGGTACTTGCTCATGAGCCATCCTCTGCTTCCAAGGAGCAAATGAATTTTCTCCGGAGACATTACTTGGAGAGCGATCCTCGTTGGAAGAAGCAACGTCAACCCATAGATGCACTAATGCGTCAGATTCCTCGTCTTGGCCATACGATGGTAATGTCTGAGCGTCCTGCAGACAATCCTCGTGAGACCTTTCTACGTCATCGTGGAGAATATCTCAGCCCCAAGCACAGGGTTTTTCCTGGTATTCCAGCAGTTCTTTCATCCACGACAAAAACACTTCCTAAAGATCGCCTTACCTTTGCTCGTTGGTTGGTGAGTGAGGATAATCCTTTGGGGGACCGAGTGGTTGTTAATCGAGCTTGGAGATCTTTCTTTGGAGCAGGACTGCTGCGCACTAATGGCGATTTTGGTACGCAGGCACCTGCTCCCGATCATCCTGAGCTTTTGGATTGGTTGGCGGTAGAATTTCGTAAGCAAGGAATGTCACTAAAAAAGTTGCATCGTCTAATTGTGACCAGTTCAACCTACAAACAGGACTCAAAAGTATTGCCCGCTCTCCTCAAAAAAGATCCTCAGAACCGTTTCCTGGCCCGTGGACCGCGTTTCCGACTGTCTGGAGAATTGATTCGCGACCATATGCTTCTAGCCAGTGGTAAGCTCTCACCCAAGATGTACGGAAAAGGTGTCTATCCTCCCCAGCCGATCAGCGTGCTTGCACACGCTTTCGGAGGCAAAAGCTGGAACGTTTCCAAGGGGGAGGATCGATATCGACGCTCCATTTATACATTTATTAAACGCACCGCTCCTTTTGCTGGGTACATGACATTCGACGGAACCTCAGGTGAAAACTGTCTCGCGAAAAGAGAGCGGAGCAATACACCCTTGCAGGCTCTCACCCTTCTAAACGATGAAATGTACCTGGAGCTGGCTCGAGCAGTTGGTCAGGAAGTTCATCGTAAAAAAGAAGATCCTGTACGCTCACTCTTTCGCCGTTTTCTCACTCGTCCTCCAGATACAGAGGAAACTAAGGCTCTGCAGTCTTATCTCACCCAGCAAGTCGAACGGCTTAAGAAAGGTGAACTAAAACCTTCTGTTATAGCCAATCACAAGGGAGCTTCACCAGAGCTTGCCGGTAAAGTTCTTCTGGCTCGGGCGATTATGAACCTAGATGAAGCTATTACCAAACCATGAACTCTAATCCATTACTTGACCGTACGCGTCGTCACTTCTTCAAGGATTGTGGGATCGGCGTGGGCAAGATTGCCTTAGCGTCTATGCTCGCCAACGAGGCTCTAGGCGCATCTGTTAAGTCCAGCTTCATGCGCTTTCCAGTTAAGGCTAAGCGGGTAATCTATTTATTTATGGCTGGTGCACCCAGTCAACTTGAACTCTTCGATCACAAACCTAAGCTCAAAGAGATTGAGGGTAAGCCAATTCCTCCATCCGTGATCAAGGGGCAACGTTACGCCTTTATTCAGCCAGATGCTGCGGTCCTTGGTCCCCGTTTTCCGTTTTCCAGACACGGTCAGTCCGGCGCCGAGTTGTCCAATCAACTACCTCACCTCAGCAAGATCGCAGATGACCTGAGCTTTATCAAATCCATGCACACCGAGCATTTTAACCATGCACCGGCTCAGCTTTTCATGAGTACTGGAAGCGGAATCCCCGGTCGGGCAAGTATGGGTTCTTGGCTTAGTTATGGCATTGGAAGCGAGGCCAATGATCTTCCTGGTTTTGTGGTTTTGAAGAGTGGGGGTACTGTTAGTGGTGGTGCGGCTTTGTGGGGATCCGGCTTCCTTCCATCCGAACATCAGGGGGTTCCTTTTCGAGAAGGTGCCGATCCGATTCTTCATGTATCCAATCCTAAGGGAATCGATCGAACTGCTCAGCGACATACCTTGGACCTGTTAAATACTCTAAATCAAAAAAATCTTGGTCAAGTGGGAGACCCAGAGATCAATGCTCGGATCGAGGCTTATGAAATGGCCTATCGCATGCAAGCTAGGGCTCCCGAACTGATGGACTTTGCATCCGAGAGTAAGGAGACACTAGACCTTTACGGAATAACCCCCGGTAAAGCCAGCTACGCGGCTAACTGCCTGCTCGCCAGACGTTTGGCAGAACGCGGCACTCGTTTTATCCAGCTTTACCATGGTGGTTGGGATGCCCACAGCAATGTGGAGGGTAATATCAAAAACCAAGGTAAACAGGTGGACAAAGCCAGTGCCGCTTTAGTGAAAGACCTCAAGAGATTGGGTATGCTCGATGACACTCTTGTTATTTGGGGTGGAGAGTTTGGCCGCACGCCGATGGTCGAGGCTAGTGCGGCTCTGAAACGTAGTGGTGGCCGTGATCATCACCCTCAGGCGTTTACTATGTGGATGGCAGGTGGTGGAACCCAACGGGGAATTACCTATGGCAAGACTGATGAACTTGGGTTTCATGTAACTGAGAATCCCGTCCATGTGCATGACTTACAGGCAACCATCCTCAGGTTATTGGGTATCGATCACACCCGACTGAACTTTCGCTTTCAAGGTCTTGATTTTCGCCTTACTGGAGTCAATGAACACCACCCGGTGCAGTCACTCATGGCTTAGTTTTTGAACTTCTGAAAATTACAGTACAATGAGTGATCTAGTTTTCAGTCATATTCCTAAAACTGGGGGAATGACCCTGTATGGATTATTATCTAGATGCTCAAATAACAGCTTTTTCAGAATTTCTCAGGCTCCCTACGAGATGCTTTCTGAGTTAAGAAGGTTATCGAATTCTATAAACAACGCCTCTCGAAGTTTCTCAATTGCTGGGCATGTAGGGATAGGTCTTCATGAGTTTTTAAAAAGGGACGTTCATTACTTCACTTTTCTAAGGGATCCGGTTCAAAGGACTATATCCACCTATTATCACCAAAAAAGATGGGGTTTTGACTTGTCCTTAATTGACTGGGTTAAAAGTGCTCCAAGACTTTCTTTCAATCTGCAGACTAGATTTCTCTCCGGGTATGAATTTAGCTCTCAACAAAATGGAGAGTGGAATGAGGAGTCTTTCTACAAGGATGATCAACGAGTCTTAGATGAGGTTGGGGATCGAAACCTTGGTCTTGCTATTGATCAATTAAACGGAAATTTAGATTTCGGGCTGACAGAAGACTACAATGCTTCCCTGGTTTTGCTAAAACTGAAATATAAATGGCGTTTTAAGGATCTTATATACAGAAGGAGAAATCGTGGCTTTAATAAGCCTAAGGATAATAACCTCACCGGAGATGAACTTAACCTCATAAAGGAATTTAACCTAATGGATATTCAATTATATGAGCTT
>CAJWWL010000343.1 GCA_913048125.1 uncultured Opitutia bacterium
TCCTCCATCAGCTCCAGCTTTGGCAGGTTTGTCTTCATGGTTAGCGGACGAATGGTCGACCATGCAGTCGCATCCTCTCGAGATTTTTTCAGCCAACTTTTAAAGGCATCGTCAAAGCCCTTAATTCCCTCCTGAAGGGAGATGGCCTTAGTTTCAATTTTCTCCTCAATTTCTTTCTTCTGCTTAGCCTGATCCTCACTCTCGAGAAGGAAGTCAGGTTCATCCACGTTGTCGAGTAGGGCCATCAAGCCAAAGTACTCCTCATGGGAGATGGGATCATATTTGTGTGAATGGCATTGTGCGCAGCCTGTGGTCAAACCCATCCAAACCGTTCCAGTAGTGGCCACCCGATCCACGGCCGCGTAATATCGAAACTCCAGAGGGTCAATACCTCCCTCTTCATTAAGCATGGTATTCCGATGAAATCCAGTGGCTGTGATTTGACTTTTGGTTGCGTTGGGCAGCATATCACCTGCAAGTTGTTCGATTGTAAACTGATCGAATGGCATGTCATCATTGAGCGCCTTGATGACCCAGTCACGAAAAGGCCAAATCGTTCTTGCGCGGTCCTTCTCATAACCGTTGGTGTCCGCATAACGAGCAAGGTCCAACCAAGACCGTGCCCATTTCTCCCCGTAATGAGGAGATTTCAGCAATTGGTCCACCAGCCGCTCATAGGCATTCTCGTCACTGTCTTTGACAAAAGTATCAGCCTGTTCAGGCGTAGGAGGCAATCCGATGAGGTCAAGGTATAGCCTACGAACCAAGGTGTAGGGATCAGCCTCCTTCGATGGCTGAAGATCTTGGGACTGAATACTTCTAAATACGAACGAATCTATCGGGTTATGTCCCCAACTCTCTAGCTCCGGAGGTTTCTTTGCGATGGGAGGCTCAAAAGACCAGTGTTTGTCGTATTCAGCCCCTTCTTGAATCCATTGGTCTAAGATGGCTTTTTCCTCAGCACTCATTGGTTCATGAGAATTCGGAGGAGGCATGATCTCATCCGGGTCATCAGAATGAATCCGGTAGTGCAATTCGCTCTCTTTGATCTTACCGGGAACGAAGGCTTCCTTCTTCAGGGCTTGTTCACGCACATCCAGCCTCAACTTGGCCTTTCGTGACTCCTCATCAGGACCGTGGCAAGCATAGCACTTGGAGGCCAGAATAGGTCGGACATCACGATTGAAGTCCACCGCCGCCAGAACGATGGTCGATGAGAGAATAAAGCCGATTGGTATCGATCTAGAGAACATCTTGTGGTGGAAGATTCCGAAAAGTATGGTCAGACAAATTCAAATTTTCCTGTAATCTGTTGGAAACACGATTTATACCCAAGAAATAGATGGCAACTGTTATGTTAACGCCATGCCGACGGCTAATTGGACAAATTTGAGTCAAAAAAACAGAAAATGTTGATGAATTGGGCTAGCACTCACCGCCTCATCGAGAAAGAGGAAAACGCCAAACCTTAACATCATTGGATTGCTTCGGTCCTGGAGTACTGCGTCCCCGTGTGATCAAGCTCTCGAGTAAGGCTTTAAGCTCGGTAACGCGTTCAGGTAGCTTGGAAGCGAGGTTTGAGCGTTCACCGAGGTCTTGGGATAAATCATAGAGCTGGACGGGTTGAGACTGGTCCCCTCCCTTAGTCCATCCTCCAGAGCCTGCGATGGGCAGGTACTTCCATGAGTTCTTTCGGACGGAAGGCACACCACGGAGCGAGCAACTCACAGAGCTTTCACGAACTGGCTTGGTTCCGCCAGAAAGCAAGGGCATCAGGCTGAAGCTGTCCTCTCCTGCATTTACGGGAAGCTTTGCTCCAAGTATTTCAGCAAAGGTGGCCATCAAGTCAGCCTGATGTACAAGTTGATCAGAAACGGTGTTCGGCTTCACCTTACCGGGCCATCTAACAACAAATGGCACGCGATGTCCGCCTTCCCATGCATCTGACTTGTAGCCACGCAAGGGACCGCTGGGAAAATGCCCCTTCTTTTCCAACTCGTCCACGCCGATGTAGGGAGCGCAACCATTGTCGCTCGTGAAAATAACAAGCGTGTTCTCGGCAGCGCCACTCTCATCCAAAGCCTTGAGCACTTGGCCCACTATGGCGTCGGTCTCCATGACAAAATCTGCATAAAGGTTGAGCTTGCTTCTGCCCTTCCACTCGTCGTTGACGGACAAGGGCGTATGCGGGGAGGTCAAAGGCATGTAGACGAAGAAAGGCTCTGGAGTCTTTGCTTCTTTTCGAATGAAAGCAGCTGTGCGATCTCCCAAAGCAGGTAGAATAGGCTCCAAAGTCCAACCCTTGAGGGCAGGCCCCTGTTGACTGGCTTGGTTTCTAGTGAACAGTTGGGCAGACCCGTATTCACTGGGAATCCCTACAGTTCGATCGTTTTCGATGTAACAATAGGGCGGCCAATTGGGAACATCTGTCCCAAAATACTCATCAAATCCAACCGCTAGCGGTCCTCCAGGAATCGGCTTGGAGAAAACTTCCTTCCAAGCCGCCTGATGCGCATCCGTTGCAACCAAGTCTTTTTTGCCCCCGTACCCAGTACTCTTGAAGTACTTCATCTTCTCTTCAGGGATGGGCCAATCCCAGCCCAGATGCCACTTGCCGATACAAGCCGTACGATAACCATGCTGTTTGGCAAGACTGCCAAGGGTCAGTCGGGCGGGCGGGATTACAGGAGCTCCCCACAGACCTACAATTCCTCTCTGTAACCGAGTTCGCCAATGATAACGACCTGTTAGAATTGTGTAGCGCGAGGGCGTACAGACCCCTGATGAGGAGTGTGCATCTGTGAAACGCATACCCTGCGAGGCCAGCTTATCAACATGAGGTGTTGGGATCTTCCCTCGTACAGGATTGTAACACTGGATATCACCATAACCGAGATCATCTGCGTAGATTAAAACGATATTGGGTGCACCGTTAAGCTGGAAGGAGCTCACCCAGAGCATAAGGAGAAGGAACCCGACTTTCCTGTTTGTGATAGAGACAGAGGAAGTATTCATGCAAATGTAATTACCAAGTGAATGCTCCAAGATGGGTAAATCAATTAAAGAACGAAATTATTGAATCAAAACTGGTCTGACGTCTGAGCACTTGTTCGATATTGACGACTTTTGGTAATATGTTGGGTTAGGATATAAATGGGAGTAAGAGCCGGAATTCTCGCCCTCATCCTGCTATTGCCTGCAGGTCTAGACGCGGATCTTTTCGAAGTCGGACCCGGGAAGGCACTCGCAACTCCTGGTGAAATACAATGGGAAAGCATCAACCCAGGGGATATCATCCACATACATTGGCGTGAAAAACCTTACCTAAATAAGTGGGTACTCTGCAGGCAAGGCACGGAGAAACAACCGATCCATATATTAGGTATTTCTGGTCCTGAAGGCCAACAACCTGTTATTGACGCAGAAAATGCAAAAACACCAGAGCAACTGGACTATTGGGGCGACCAACGCAGCCTAATCAAGATTGGTGGAGCCAACAAACCACCGGACACAGAACCCGCATACATCATCATTGAGAACCTTGAATTGAGGGGAGCTCGAAAAGATCGCAGTGGGCTTAGAGAGTCGCCAGGGATTGGCGCAAGCGCTTGTGGTCTCTCCAGACGGACGAGGTTCCTTGCTGGAGATTGT
>CAJWWL010000344.1 GCA_913048125.1 uncultured Opitutia bacterium
AGCCTTTGGAGACCGCAACTGCTTCCAGTCCCACTTCATTATCTACACCGACTAGTCCACAACAAACCGCACCGATTTCTACAAGCAGTCGGTTCAACTTTGTGTTGGTGTGTATTACTGGCGCTGTTGCAATTGGTACGTTTTTCATCCTTCGTAAATCCTGATTTATCGCCTCTTGAGACCATTCAACCTAGTCTTGCGCGAAATTGCGCATCGTAAGCTAAACTTCCTGCTTGGAGCTATTTGTGTCGCATTCACCGTGACGCTAACTTTTGGAGCCATGGCACTTCTCAGGGCTCACGATCTGAAGTCGAATAGTATCCTAGAGAAACACGATCTTCGCACGGTCGAGATTCTTGCGAAGATGGAAGCGGAGACCGCCCGTAATATGGATGGCCTTGAAGACGCCATTCGTAAATCGATGAAAGGTTTGGGTTTTAATATCTTCATCTACCCTGAGGGGCAGGATATGGCAGAAGTCTATTCTCAGGGTTTTGCTTCCAAGACGATGCCTGAAGAGTACGTAACGACTCTTGCGAATAGTGAAATTGTTACAGTCAACCATCTGCTTCCTAGACTCACTCGAAAAATCAAATGGCCTGAACAGGATCGTACGGTGGTTCTTATAGGCGTGAGAGGTGAAGTTCCATTAGCGCACAAGGATCCTAAAAAACCACTCATCGAACCTGTGCCCGCAGGGAAGATTGTTGTTGGTTACGAATTGCACAAGAGCCTCGGTCTAAAAACTGGAGATTCTATTCCCATCTTTGGAAAGAAATTTTCAGTTCTCAAAGGACACTCTGAACGAGGTACGGTGGATGATATCACCATATGGATGAACCTTGCTGAGTGTCAGGAACTCCTTGACCAGAAGGGGCGCATTAACGCCATCCTCGCGCTTGAATGTAACTGTGCTAGCATTGATCGGCTTGGTGAGATTCGTGCGGAAATCTCCAAGATCCTTCCAGGTACCAAGATCATCGAAAAGGGGAGTAGGGCTTTGGCACGCGCAGAAGCGAGAGTTAAGGCTAAGTCTACAGCCGATCGAGAAAAAGCTACCATTCAAGCCAGCAGACTGGATCAACGTACCAATGAATCTGCTCGTCTTGAGGAGTTGCAATACTCTCGGGAACGCATGGCTTCTATGTTGATACCATTAGTTGCCGTGTTGTGTATCGCGGTCGTGGGTGTTCTAAGTTTTACGAATGTTCGCGATCGCCAGTCTGAAATAGGTATCTTTCGTGCGATGGGAGTCACGGCAGGGCGCATTCTGCAGGTATTTCTAGCCAGAGCTTTTCTATCTGGGTTTCTAGGCTCTATCCTCGGTCTCGGTCTCCTGTACTTTCTCGGCGACACCTACAAGGAAACTCACTTGTTCGGGTATGCATTAGAGCAACTGGTCGACAGCCAACTTCTTCTGCAGTCTCTTATCTTTGTGCCAGTGCTAGCATGTTTGGCTGCATGGTTGCCTTCACTTCAGGCTGCGCGCCGTGATCCCGCTGAGATTTTGCGCTATGAGTGAGGCAATCCTAGATTGTAAAGACCTGAGAAAGGTATTTTCCAACAATGGTGCTGAGGTTGAGGCTTTGGGGGAGATCACCTTATCTGCTAGCCCCGGCGAATTTATTGGTCTGTTTGGTCCAAGCGGTTGCGGTAAGTCCACCTTTCTCTTGGTCGCTGGTGGTTTATTGGCACCCACTTCGGGTTCGTTGCAAGTCTGTGGCAAGAACCCGTACGCGATGGACTCCTCTGCACGTGCTGCGTTCCGAGCTACCAATGTTGGTTTTCTCTTTCAGCAGTTCCATCTAATCCCGTATCTCGATGTCCTTGGTAATGTGCTTGCTCCGACCTTGGCCAGTAGTTTGCCCCATGCAGAAGATCGGGCACGTCAGCTTCTGGATAAGTTTCAACTCCGGCATCGCCTAAATCATGTTCCCTCAAAGCTCAGTACTGGAGAACAGCAACGGGTTGCTCTTATTCGGTCCATACTACGTGAGCCTCGTCTTCTTTTCGCGGACGAACCAACAGGTAATCTAGATAAGGAAAACGGCACACTGGTATTGGACTTTCTGGAAGATTTTGCCAAGGATGGTGGTACAGTTCTCATGGCAACCCATGACTCCGAAGCCCTTCAACGCACGACTCGAAGCGTTGAGTTGTCCAAATCATAGCCAACATTCTTTATGGCCAGATGCAGAAAGTGATGAGGCCAATCCATTGAGCGATTTTGGGACTATCGCTTGTTCTGCTGAGTGGTTGCATGGAGTTCGAAGATCAAGAAATTCGATGGCGCTATCTTCCGGAGAATGATGTTTTGGTGGCTACGCTTCGCTACCAAGGCATTTATGGAGGCAAAGAAGATAAGAAGAGACCACCTGAATCTATCAGCAAAAAACAAGCCCAGCAACTTGCTTCTGTTATGGAGGTGGAGAGGGCATTCTTCTTTAATAATTGGATATCTGAGTTCAATCGTGCTGCTTTCGAGCAAAAGCTTTCTGAATCAGATCAGGTTGATCCTTCCATTCAGAGCGAACTCTTCAAATTACTACTTCAGGAGATCAAGGTTGTTAACGTTGGCTTTTACCTAGACAAGCAGGGGCGTTTGTGTGGAGCGCAAACCTTGCGGATAGGTAATGTCAGTCAAATATCTGGCTTAACCAATGAGCTCATCAGTGAGTTCGCTCTTAAGCATATTGGATCCCAATTGGATGCCCGCTCAGGTAATAAGGGTAATGCTCATTCAACAGAAAAACCTTCAGAAACTCTGGACCTGAATCGTTTGTTCCAACGTTTGCAAAAGGTTGAATACGAACAGATGCGCTTAGCGGGTATGGTAAGGATTCGGGGCAAGTACCGAATCAACCTAGTGGATAATCAGGACGAAGTTAGTTTCTGGCTTGAAGAGGGGAGTTCCTCCCGTGGCTTTTCTATACTCGAAGTAGATATGGATCGAGGCTTTGCCCGCATACAAAAAAATGGTCAGACGGCTAAAGTCTACCTGCGTTCCATGAAGGTGGTTGCTGAAGAAGAAACAGGACATTCCTTGGCTTCCCTCAATATGCTGGCCCATCAAGTTAAGTCTAAGATTCCTTTTCTTACTACGGACTCAGAGGGTTTTGCTTTCCAGATGCCTATTCGTCCGAACGACCTAAAGAAACTTGAAGAAAAGAACGTCTTTCCTGAAGGCATCAGTATCATCAAAGGCAAGGATACGGTCAGTTGGCGAATGAACCAGAGTTCAAAGTCGGGCGGCTTGCTAAAGAAAAGATGTTTTCCTGGCTATGTACCCAATGCGCTCGATCATGTGCGAAAGGAATATGGCATACGTAAGCAATCCAATGTGGATGCAGAACTCAGTCGCTTCTTACAAACGGCTCAGTGAACGTATTCATTGGCATTGAGGGTAGGCCTTTTGTTTTTAAGGCTTTATTCTCTTACGATTGCTACTGGGATGACTGCTCTGAGTTGCTCCGCAGCTGTTTCTGCTGCATTCAGAGTATCTTCACGGAAAGACGCCTTAATGTCACCGTTCAAGATCATTGACTGCTCGTTTCCTACTGCAGCCGTCAATGCAGTCCATGCATATGCGAGTCGGTAATCCTGAAGGACGCCTTC
>CAJWWL010000345.1 GCA_913048125.1 uncultured Opitutia bacterium
TTGTGTGCTCCTTTTGGGCTAAGTTCTTCTTCTCCTGAGGATCGTTTCTAAGGTTGTAAAGTTCTTCTCCGTCTGGCCATTTTCCATAACGCCAGTTTTGGTTGCGCAATGCATAACCTAGTTTTGGCCCTCGGGTGACTACGCTGTAGGCGTATTTCTTCTTCCCAAGTCTATCAGGATTCCCCAGCAGAGGGCGAAGAGACACTCCCTGTAAATGACTCGGTGATTTTAAGTCTGCAAGGTCTGCTAGGGTAGGGTAGACGTCGATTAACTCGACCATCGCGTCCGATTTGGTTCCACCCTTAGATATCCCAGGGGCACGTACGATGAAGGGGACTTTCGCACCAATGTCGAAGAGTGTGACTTTGCCCCAGATGAAGTGGTCTCCGAGGTGGTAGCCATGATCGGAAGTGAATACAATAATTGTGTCTTCCCAGAGTTTGTTCTTTTTAAGTGAACTAAGGACCAGTCCTAGTTGGGTATCGATGAAGCTTACACAGGCGTGGTAGGCTTGCATGTATTCTCGACGGAGTGGATGGTTTTCCTTGCCCAGTTCAAATCCGAAGGCCTCGTAGCGTTTTGAGAGAGCCGATGAGGGGAGGTTATCCCATAGGTTGGGTCGGTCGTTTTGGTAGGTGATCTTGTTTAACGGATAAAGATCGAAGTACTTGTCTGGTGCAAGAAAGGGGACGTGGGGCTTTTGTAGACCCAAGGCGATAAAGAATGGCTTGTCTCCGTAGGATTTATTATCGAGCCACTTGACTACCTGCCTAGCGTTTTTTCCGTCCTTGTGCTGCTCGTCGGTCAGGCCGCTTCTACCTCGACCGGGGGGAGTTTGGGCATCTAGATGTCCAGAGACCTGTCTCTTGAGATCTTTCCATATTTTCCTATTCGGGTTCTTCTCGATAGAGCCATGCTTAGCTTCGAACTTAAGCCGTGCTTCTTGGACTACCGCCAGCTCGTCATTTTCAAACCGAAGGGATTCATTCCACGCAATCTCACCATGGTCACTTTTTGTGTTGTGGAAGACTTTACCGACACCAGCTGTCCAGTATCCATTTTCCTTAAAGAACTGGGGCATGGAAACCGTACCAGGTCGGGTTTTTCGAATATCGAATGTATTATTCAGAACACCAGTACTTTGGGGATAAAGGCCGCTCAAAAAAGAGGCTCTTGAAGGTCCGCAAACCGGGTACTGGCAAAACGCCCTATTGAAGGTGATTGATTCTTTTGCCAGTTGGCTCAGGTTGGGTGTCAGGATCGGTTTGTATCCAGAGGTTGAAACGTGTGTGTTTAGATCATCGCAAACGATAAAAAGTACGTTTTTGTGTTTCGTTTCTGATTGAGAACTTGAAGGGAGTGAAGTTGGTGTAGGTTTGTAGGGTTTAATTTTGGAGAGATTACCCTTTCCTGGTATCCAGCGGAAGCCTCCGTCTTTAACCAAGAGATCACGCTTTGCACTTAGCTTTTTAGCTTGAGGAGCGAATTTCTCTGGCGCTAGGGCTGACATCTTTTGCTTAATCCCTGAGTACTTGGGAAGCTTCGCGAGATTCTTCCATTCGTTTGGATCATTTTTTAGGTCGTAGAGTTCCTCGCCGTCCTCACCATAGCGAATGTAGCGCCAGTCTCGATTGATGATTGCGTATTCTCCGGGGTGCATGTGGGGAAGAAAAACTGAGCGATCCTTGGCCTCTTTGGGATTGGCGAGTGTGGATGCAATTGATGTGCCCTCGAGTTTTTGGCGTGTCTGATCAAGTCCGCACATCTCAAGAAAAGTTGGATACATATCGATGAGGCTGACTGTAACATCACTTTTTTTGTTTTTAGCGATGCCTGGACCTGCCCAGATAAAAGGTACGTTTGAGGTTCGTTCCCAAAGGGTATGCTTTCCCCAATCTCCCTTCTCTCCAAGGTGATATCCGTGGTCACTCCATAGGACTACTATTGTATTGTCTGCGTAGGGGCTTGCATCCAGCGCATCTAGAACACGACCTAGCATGGCATCTGCATAACTGATACAGGCTAGATATCCGTGGATGGCATCATCCCATGCTTCTAAAGTCTTGAGCTTCTGGAGGATGCGGGAGCGGTTAGTTTTCATCTTCCGAATTTTCTCTGGCAGGTCCTCAAGATCATCCGCTCTAGTTGGCGGCAGTTGAATCTTACTTGGAGTGTAGAGGTCGAAGTACTTTTGTGGGCAATAGTTGGGGTAGTGTGGAGCGTATAGACCAACTGCGAGGAAGAACGGCTTTTCGTGCTTTTGTCGTAGTTGCTCAACCGCCCAGTTGACACGTTTGGTATCGGCCATTTCCTCTTCTCTTTCGTTTGGAATTCCAGCCCATTCAAGAAACATACCACCAGTGATTTCCTGACCCCGATTGTAGACGCTTGCAGGAAAGACCTTTGGGAATGGTGTATCTGCACTCCATGAATTCATGGGCCATCCAGTATTTCTTTGATCTGGATTACGCAGAAAAAAGTGGGTCCAGTCCCGTGAGTCTATCGCACCCGCTGGGTGGTGAAAGAGCTTGCCCGCTCCAAAGGTAGAGTAACCTGCTTTGGCAAAGCTTGTTTGTAGAGATTCGATCTCGGGGTGATCTGTAAAGTAGTTGGCGCTCTGGTAACAGCCAGTTGTCGATGCAAATTGTCCAGAAAATATGGCAGCTCGACTGGGTGCACAGAATACGCCTGCGGTGTGGGCGTTGGTGAAGTTGACCCCGCGTTTAGCAAGCTTATCAATATTCGGGGTAATGGCTCGGGGTGTGTTCTCCAGACAACCGATCCAGTCATTCATGTCGTCCACTGCAAGAAATAGGACGTTGGGTCTCTCGGCAGCAGAGACCGATTGGCAAGCTATTGCTAGGAGTGCATGCAGGATCAAAAGTGGCTTCATTTCAGGGGTCTTTAGTTTATGTTTTAGGAGGCAATCCCATAGAAAATGCAGGCTTACTTCCTCCAGAGCCTAACATCATCTACCACTACATTTCGGGGCACTGATAGACGAAGCATTTTCTTAGTCGGATGAGAGATGCCCGGAGAACTAAAGCTACCGACTTGCTGGCCATCTAACGCAAGACTGAGTTGGTCTCCAGACACAGTCACCAACACCTCATGCCATTTACCCGAAGCAGTCTCTTTGTTAAACCGCTTTGACTTGCCTTTGAGAGCATTTTTTTGCTCTTCAGACAAAGATTTTTTTGCCTTACGGGTTTCCCTGATATCTTTGCGCATGACTCCAGTCTTTAGGTCAGTGACTTCCACACGGTTGGTGTAGATACGTACTACAAATAGGTGACCTGCGTGAACATCCTTGAAGCCAAGGTCGGCAAAATTTAGTCCTATGCTGTCCTTCTTGTCCTCCAGCAGGAATCGCATCGCTACTGAACCATTCCTAAACTCGAAGGGATGTGTAACCGATACTGCATGATCAGCACGCGGACTGATGTAGATTCGCATGGCACCATCTTTAAGGTCCACCTGTTTATCGCCTTGAGCTCGTTTTGCACTGTTGGTTCCCCATCCCTTGCCGGGTTCATCCTTTTTCTCCTGTGATTCTGAACGTTGGAAATCATCTTGG
>CAJWWL010000346.1 GCA_913048125.1 uncultured Opitutia bacterium
CCCGAGGCATGGGGTAAAAGAAAAGATAATGATAAAAAAGTGTAGATCTGAGTAACAATGTGAAATCTCACCGGTACCGTGGGTACCTGCCAATATAATGTAGATAGATATATGATAGATACGGATATTCAGTGGGCGAATATATATTGATCACCGTAATTAACGCTATATGTTATGGCTGCTACCGACTGGAAGCAAATTTGGGCTCCCTTGCACGCACCTGACAACACTTCTTCTAGCTTTTCGCTGATACACTGTCGACTCGGCAGAACTCGCTTCTTCGAGGCGCGCCCGGCGGCGGTCCACTTCTCTGGATTTGAGGTTGGTCGCAAGCTCTCAGTAAAGTTGGAGGTACTCAATATCTCAGAAATGGGGCAGCGGCTGTATCTTGTCGTGCCGCAGAGCCCACAATTCCGAGTACGCAAGTTTGCGAAGAAAGGGCAGATCGCACCAGGCATGGTATACCACAGTGCTTGTTTAATCTTTCAGTTTGGAAATAATGTGCGTGCAACAGGTAGAGCGATTTTTCATAGATTTTATACCAGACCAGTGGAGATACTACTACGAAACTGTGCATTTGATTTCCGAGCATGGGGAAACACTGGCTGTTCCCATCCATGCGTACCCAGTGATGAATCGAATGTCTTTACCAACAGAGATTGACTTTGGGGCTTGTGCTCTATGGGACAGCGTATTTAAAACTGTGGAATTGGTGTGTGATGTGGCAGCTGCTTTTGAGTATCGTATTACCTTAGTTAAGGCGCATTCCCAATTCAAATTACTGACACCTCTGTCTGGGGTTGTTAAAGCTGACGAATCTATACAGCTCCGGATAAGATTTCGTCCCGTGACCTTAGGGACTTCTAGCATGCAGGTTCTGGTTGAGATATCGCAATTGGACAGTGAACCACATCTCCTAAACATCATGGGTAACGCAGTACCTGGTGCAAGACGCCGGCAGGTCTTGGATCTTGCGGGAATATATCGAATGAATTCGGCACTGGGCAACAAAAGAGATTCTGAAGTACAATATTGCACTGATCACGAGACAAGCGATAGTGGCCGTAAAGTCTCGAGGTATAAAGCACCCTCTCGAGCAGAATATATGGTCGAAGGCCTTAGAGTTCCAAGTGAGCTGCGAATGGGCGACCAACGCAGTGCAAATTATATCTTGACTCAAAGTCCAGGTAAACCCATATCAGATGACTTGAAGCAAGCCACCAATGCCCAACGAGCAAGCGGAGACCCCGAGAAGGGGAATGTACCACAGACAAGGATGGGCGACAAACTAGAAGACAAAGCCATATTAAATTTTGCAGAATTAGCCAGCACACTGCTTGAACTGAAGACTGTAGCAACAAAGAGTGAAGGAAATAGGAGTCATCTGGATGAAATCGCATTTTTGCGCGGCTTGGCTGATCTCAATGTTGGAGAAAAGGAACGAGAATTCAGAGGTTCGGAAGAGTCTCTTGGAGAGCACTTGCTTTCTGTCAAGGAAAGAGGCATCGTTGAGTCTCAAGCCAACCGCATCTCAATCAATTTAGACAACAAGCGTCGTTCTAAGCAGCGTTCGGTGGTTGGGCCGGTGAAGACTCGGTCGTGTCTAACTGCGAATGCCATTCGACCTGTCAGTGCACTTTCTTACCTCCAGAACATTTCCGCCTCAACTTTTAATCTGCTTGCCCAAGGCATGTGGGAGAAGCGATCCGCAGGTCTAAGGTTGCTGATCGCTCTAATTGGCAGGTGGATTATCCGGAAACGTGCAACTAAGCGTCTCCTAAGGGTCAAAGCAAGGGTAAACTACACTAAGGCCGAGAGAGATGATGCACTAGCCAACTGTGAGATTAGAGGCTCCACAGGGTATGTTGAGCATATGGCGAGTGGTAGTAAGCACAATACATGTCCGCTGAGCCCCGGCACAAGTCCGTTAAAAATGGATCATGCGCGACTAATTAAATACATGCCAGAGCGTGAACCCATTGACATCGAGGCAAGCTTGATAGCATCCCACATATTCCCAAGATATGAAGAAAACGCCACCATTGTAAGAGAGCCAATAGTAGCCGGGGAAACCGAGCGCATTGTTGTTCCAAATTCCGACAATCCATTTTTCTGTACCTTGGACAGTATCTATGTCCAGGTTGCTTTCTACTATCTATCCATGGGGCCATCAAAATACTGCTGTCACTTCCCAGTGGTTTTTGGTGGCAGCACTCGAGACGGTGCCGCCGAGGACCTACATGTACGGACTTCTAGGGAAGTAAAGACTCCCTGGGACGTTTCTAAGACAATGTTTGAAGAAGAAGCTACAATGTCCAGCTCGCCCTGTGCTAGCTGGAATTCAGCCATTCTATTGGAGGCTGAAGGTCACGACAACTTTGACAAGCCATGGAGAAATATATCTATGCATTTTTCACTCCAGAGAAATCTAGCAGCCGTTAGCGGCTGGACATACCTCAGGGACACGAGGTATGATGTAACTATGCAAAATCCAACCAAAGACGACGAGGCCTCTAGTACATGGCCCCTACAACCTATGCCGTTAAACCGCAAATTGAGTCTAGCCGCAAGAGTTGCTGCAGCTAGGTTGGCAGCTACTGCAAACGCATATCCATATTACTGGCCTACAGTTTCAGATCACTGGTGTCCGCGGCTGGAACGTCGCGCTTCAGGTCTCCATTGCCTCTCGGGACAGTACCACCTCGGCTCCTGGGCTGTTGAATCTGCAATGCCGCGCCCGCTCTTGGGTTCTGACGTTGACGATGCGCTATCGGAATCAGAATCAGAGGACGAGTCTGTTTATTCCCAGGTCTCTCTTACCACTGACAAGCAATGCAGGTCCATGTTTCGTGATGTCCAACCGGCTTCAAGGCAGCAGCCTGGAAGTACTGAACACTGCTCAGGACTAACTTCTTCAATTGTCTCAGATCTTCCTCGGGACCGTGCTCATCTTGAACTTGTCCGTAAAAAGCAAACCCACCGCACAATGGCCGAGTCGCTCCTCAGAATACGAACTGGCTGGGTTGCAGACTGCATTCGCTGCCCTCTTCTTCGTGACCAGTTTGTCAATACTAGCAGTGGCACTGGCATGGGAAAAGCCTGACAGGGCAAAGTGGATCATTGTGGTGGGTGGATGGGTCTATGGGTTGGTAAAAGCTGGAGGAAAGTTGCTTCGTCCACTCGCAGCCGAATGATCCTGTTGAGTGGCTGTAGTTCGAGTGACTTCTTGACTTCTAGTAGTACTGCCACCCTCTACTTCCACCCACTAGTAGTATATGACTTTCGGCCCATTTTACACCAAAACGGACGCTCACGGGAAACCCGTTCGCTAATCGTTTTGATGAAAAATGAGCCGAAAGTCAATTATATCGAGACCGAAATCCATGGTTCTGGGCGGTCGATTTTGGGGGTCTAATGATTTCTAGTATATTTCATGAACTTGAATAGGGGGTATTTTCGAATATATAGTTGAGTTAGTCCCACCACGTCATCAAAACGGTTCACTGACGTTCACCGTTTAGACGACGTGGCGAGTCTAACCATGT
>CAJWWL010000347.1 GCA_913048125.1 uncultured Opitutia bacterium
CCCCCTAATGTAATTTGAGCTAACTCTAGATCCGAAGATAGTGGCAATCTTGCCAGTATCGCTTCTATTTAAATTCTCAAATCGTTCATGAATTCCGCTTTTGGGTCAAATCCTTAGAAGCTTTATGGGTTTTATTCAGTCCCTAACTCAGGAAAAAATTTCCGAGACAACCAATCGTTGACATCTTCACAGCCATGTTTCCTCCTCGGTACTCATGCATGTGTTTTTAAACGGCAAATTCGTCCCGAAGGAAGAAGCTTCGGTATCCGTCTTTGATCACGGACTTCTCTACGGAGATGGAATCTTCGAGGGTATCCGGCTTTACAACAGCTGCGTCTTTAAGCTCGAGGAGCACTTGGAGCGGTTGGAATTGTCCGCCAAGGCCATCCTGTTGGATCTCCCCATGAGTCGCTCTGAACTTGCAGATGCGGTGTGCGAGACCTGCCGGCAGAATGGATTGACCGATGGGTACATACGGCTGCTTGTGACGCGTGGGGTAGGGCACCTTGGCCTTTCGCCGAAAGGTTGCGAGACTCCCTCTGTGATTATCATCGCGGATAAGATCCAGCTCTATCCCAAGGAGTACTACGAGGACGGACTCAAGATCATAACCGTTCCGACGCGTCGCATCAATCCGGCGGCTTTGCCACCAATGGTCAAATCGCTGAACTACCTGAACAACATCCTCGCCAAGATTGAGGCTCAGCAGGCGGGCTACTTGGAAGCTATCATGCTCAACGACGAGGGCTACGTTGCCGAGTGCACCGGGGACAACATCTTTCTGGTCTACAAGGGGCGCATTATCACCACCCCGACCTCTGCGGGCGCCCTGCGGGGCATCACGCGAGACGTGGCTATCGCCATAGCTGATGAACTGGGGCTGCCACTTGATGCCAATAATCTCACTCGCTATGATCTATGGAACGCGGACGAGTGCTTTTTGACCGGTACTGCTGCAGAGATCATTCCCGTTGTAGAGGTGGATGGTCGCAAGGTAGGGGAGGGTAAGCCTGGTCCTGTCACACGGTCCTTTTTGGAAAAGTTTCGGGCTAAGGTATCTGTGGAAGGCAAAATGCTTTGATCTGGTGTGTACCATCGGCACTATTGGAGGTCCTACCAAGAAATTGGTCTGGTAATTGCTCAAGTTCGTAGATATATCATATCCCACACTACAACCACTACCCGCAAATCATGTCCAAAAATATCAAATGTAACGCTTGCGAGAAGCTGGCGACTGTTCATTTGACTCAAATTGTCGACAAGCAGATCCACAAAATTGATCTGTGTGAAGAATGCGCCAAAGAAAAGGGTGTCGCAGATCCTGAGGGTTTTTCCTTTTCAGACATGTTTGGTGACCCCACAACTCCGGAGATTGGGCCCGAAGGCGAGCTCGCCTGTGGCACTTGTGGATTCACACACGCTGATTTTCGCAAATCCGGCCGCTTCGGATGCGTGGACTGCTACAACAGCTTTCGCCCCATCCTGAATGAAACTCTTGAAGGTATGCACCCTGGTCTACACCACCAAGGTAAAGTGCCAGTGCTCGCACTCACCAGATTGGGTAGCGAGGATCGAATACAAACCATCGAGCGTTCTCTACGCGACGCTGTTGATGCTGAAGATTATGAGGGAGCTGCTCGCTTCAGAGATGAACTCGCTGCAATTCGTTCGGAGGATGCTGCTAACCGCAAATCCCTTGACCCCAACTCATGACGATCTCTCGGTTGATAAAGGGTAAGTCCGAGATCATTCACGGGGGAAACGGTCCTGTGCCCGTGGTTCTCAGCACTCGTATTCGCTTAGCCAGAAACGTCAAGAACCACCCTTTCCCAGGTTGGGCCAAAGTGGCACAGAAATGCGAAATATTGTCCCACTCCAACGAGGTGTTGCGCGAGGTGCCCACCCTGAAGACGGCCGCTTTTTTTAACATCGAGGATCTCACCGATACCGAAAAGCACATTCTAGTCGAACGTCACCTGATCAGTCGTGAACTTTCTGAGTCCAGCCACTCTTCCGGAGTCCTTGTAGGGCGGAACCAGGCATGTTCGATTATGGTCAACGAAGAAGACCATTACCGTATTCAAGTTCTTCGTAATGGCTTTGATCTTGATAAGGCATGGAGGGCTATCGACACTTTAGACACCAAGCTGGAGGAGAAGCTCGATTATGCATTTTCTGAAGAACTTGGTTATTTAACCGCCTGCCCAACCAACCTCGGTACTGGAATGCGGGCTTCGGTTATGATGCACTTACCTGGCCTTTACATCTCAAACCAGATGGAGAAGGTGATCCGTGCAGTGAACCAGCTTGGTATGGTCGTTCGTGGTCTTTTTGGTGAAGGCTCCGATGCCATTGGGAGCTTTTTCCAGATTTCCAATCAACAGACCCTAGGTGAGTCTGAAAAAGAAATTCTAGGACGTCTCAGGAAAGTACTCATCGAGATCGTCAAGCACGAGTGCAACGCCCGTCTGCTTCTTGTTGAAAGCGACAGGTTGAAGCTGATGGACAAAATTGGCCGTGGCTATGGAGTCCTCCGCAACAGCCACTTGCTGACTTCCAACGAATCAATGAGCTTACTTTCGCTCATGCGCTTTGCTGTAGACCTTGGCATGTTGCCCGAGGAAAATCGTGCTTTGGTAGACCAGTTATTTATGGAAAGCCAAGCGGGTCACATCCAGTACAGCCTTACCGGTGAATCCGGCTCAGATGAAAGAGACTTTTACCGTGCAGGGCTACTCCGCAAGGCCTTTGCAAAGCTACCTGAATTAAATTTTGACATCCTGCTTGAACAGGAATTTACTAAACTCTTTCCCGGAGGCTTATGAACAACTTTACACCGCGCGCTCAACAGGTCCTGGCTCTTGCCAGAAAAGAATCCGATCGATTCCACCACAACTACGTTGGTACAGAGCACCTGCTCCTCGGTCTCATCCACCTCGGTCAGGGGGTCGCCGTCAACGTTTTACAAAAGATGGACCTCGACTTAGAGACGGTCCGTGCAGAGGTGGAGAAACAAGTCGCCTCTTCTGGCTCTGAGGCCAAACCCACAGGCAATGTTCCGTACACTCCTCGTGTTAAAAAGGTCCTCGCCCTAGCTTCCAAAGAAGCCAAGGCGTTGAATCATAGCTATGTCGGAACGGAGCACATCCTACTCGGTTTGCTCCGTGAAGGTGAGGGTGTGGCATCCACTGTGCTTCGTAATCTTGATGTTGATATCGAGCGTTGCCGTGCGGAAATTCTTGCAGAGCTGGACCCCAATTTTGCCGCAGACGGTGAGACCGCATCTGTTGGTGGTCCTGGAGAAGAAGGCAAGGACTCAAAGACTCCCGCTTTAAAAACCTTCGGCCGAGACCTAACTGAGCTTGCTCGCAATGGCGAGATGGACCCTGTCATCGGCAGGAAAGATGAAATTCGACGCGTCATCCAGATCCTTTGTCGCCGCACCAAGAATAACCCTGTTCTTATCGGTGAGGCTGGCGTTGGGAAAACTGCCATTGTTGAGG
>CAJWWL010000348.1 GCA_913048125.1 uncultured Opitutia bacterium
TTACAAAGAATCTAAAAAAGATCGTGAGCGAGTTTACCTTGTTATTGATATGGATGACGATGGTAAGTTTGAAAACCCTGACCCTAAAACTCAAAGAGAGTATCAGTATATCAACAAATCATTGGGTTTTTTCAGCGTTGAGGTCAAAAATGGCACCGAGGGCAAGATTCTCTTTAAAACATGGGACAACTAGTATCCAAATCTAAGCAGAAGCTACTGCCGAGGTCACTTGATTCGAAGCAGAATGCTTTTACCCTGCTGGAGTTAATTGTCGTTATTGGTATAGTAGCCTTCCTTAGCAACGTTGTTATCCGACAGATCTCTACAGGTTTGGAGCAGAAAAACCTTGATGCTACAATTGAAAATGTTGCGGTTTACTTCTCGAATGCAAGCCGTCTTGCTCGCGCTTCAGGGCAGTGGGTTTATGTTGTGGTAAACGCTGACCCTGACACTCAAGGTTACCTGCGGCAAATGGGCACTTACGAGTGGTTTGAAGGTGTTGAACCTGGCGAGGAAAACAACTTTATGGACATTAATGGGAACGGTCGTCATGATCGACAATCCAATTCTAGTCGTGTCCAGAAACCTGTGCGAGGCTGGACTGTCTTGGATCCAAAGGGTTTTTGGCTTCCGAATAAAATATACTTTGACCTCTCTAGGAGTGGACCGGCTAAATATGAATCAGGAGAAAGGCGCTATAGAACCTTTGAATCTCCAGACGCGGAAAGAAAGTACCTTTATTTTGCAATGGCACATCAAAACGCTGCCAATTCGTCTGATGATCCTGATGATGCTATCGATCGTGGAAGACTTCCGTTCTTTCTTGATCGCTCATCTTCCGCAAATTCAGCTCGTGGTGATAACCAAATTCTCAATAGCGCTAATAATTCGTCTAGCCAAGATGTAATCGGAGTAGACCCTGAGTTGTCGAGTGAACTCAAATTCTCGAACACAAAAAAGGAATCCAGATGGCTTTTTTTCCCATTTGACCGGTTTGGCCGATACGTGAACATCAAAAGTGGTGAGGTTCTAGGCACAGGTGCTCCTGCAGAGGCTCAAAAGGACTTTATAGTTCTCTCGCAAGGCTACATTGATCCCGCAAATTTAAAACAGATTCACGGTCTCAATGATGAGGACCCCGTACATTCTGCTTTCCTCCTGCATCGCAACGGTAGCTTTACAAAATCACAGGATGATTCACAGATACCAAGTATTAACTAGCAAAAAACCATCTACGGGTTTTTCCTTAATGGAGGTAATTCTTGCCGTTGGATTGCTTGGTTTCGGTATAGCCGTAGTAATGCGCCTTCTTAGTGGTTCCCTAGATACCCTTCAATCGGTTAGAGGGGCAAATCAAGCTCTGGACTTAGTTCCTATCATCAATCTCAAGCTAGAAAACCCTTCAGTGAATATTCCTATCGTTGACGAGGACGGTGGGCAAACAATGGTTGGAGATGCTCGTGAAGATTTCCAAAGACGTTTTTTCAACAAGGTTTTCGAATCAATAAAGGACAACGGCGCCTTACAACTATTGGCTTATCAATATCCAACTGATCTAAAGAAAACAGACGATTCTGAGCATGGTTACAGTTTGGCAGTTCGGTTTATTCCTCTAAAGCCTGTAGATCCTGCCCTTCGTGTTTTCTTCCCAGATAACTTCGATAGTATATTCGAAGACAACCCAGCCGAAATCTACCGTGTTGTGCTTTCAGCCTCCTCTGCGAACTCGCCTGAGAAGCTTAAAACGAAAGATGCCTCGCGTGACGAAGAGAGGGACCGTGGTGAGGTTAAGGTTCCTGATTTCGTTGAATACGACATAGAAGGTGGACGATACGGCGATGGAGATAAAAGCATTTTTGTTTGTCAACTTAACGAGACCCTAAAGGCTGATGAACACCTTTTTCTAGCTCTTCAGGTTCATATATTCCTGCAAAGCGATAACCCAGCGCGCACCAATAATAATCCATCCCCCCAGTTGTGGGATCGGACTTTTCATGTGGAGAATCGCATGTTCTCTTACAACACTTCTATGCTCGCATATTAGATCAATTCCCCAAACAGATGTTTGTCACATCCACAGGCGGTGCCAATCGGCATAAAGGTTTCACTCTTATTGAAATCCTCACCGCAGCAGTACTATCAACAATGTTGCTAGCGATATTTATGGCACTCACTATTAAGTTTGTTGCTGTTTTTGATCGTTTGCGAAGTGGTGAAGCCCGTATCGAGGACATTGCTAATCGAACTCTCGATATAATAGAAGACGATCTTAGCGCGGCTCACATTGATAGTAATTTTTATCAGTATGAATGCTTGTCCTATTGGGATCATCCAAGTGTTGCTGAGGAGTCTTTAGGGAACCTTCTCCACAGTGGTTTGGGCTCTGATGTGCCAAAAGGTTTACAACCAGACAAATCTGGAGTACTGCTTTTTTTTTCCAAGACTCTAAATAGATCTGGAACGCAAAAAGGAGATGTTCAGGCGATCGGATATCGTTTGGCTTACCTCGATGCAATTTCACCCGAAGACGACGAAAGCGCCTTTAAGACATTTAATCTGTACAGGATAGTCAATTCACCCTCGAGAACCTTGGATATGCTTAACCCCAAGGATCTCACCGTTGACTGGAAAGGCGGTGGTCAAACTCAGAATTCGTCAAATCAGTCCCATTCCTACAGAATTAACGATTTGCATACAAGATTCCTCGTTGCTCGAAACATTGTAGACTTTCGTATATCATTTATGTGCTCCTGCATCATACCTGAAGACCATAATGAGGAACGTTTTTTTGCAATTCCTCCTAATGATGGTTCAGCTAACCCAATAACTGCCAAGCTTCGAATAGGTGGTAATCTTGCGACCAATGAAACCACTCACTACAATCTTCCTCCTATCATACCTCGTGATGTTCGTATCTACCCGTCTGCGGCCGAGGTAAGTATCACTATCCTAAGTGATGAAGGGTTGAAGATTCTCTGGGCCGTGCGAGATGGTAATCTGCCCTCTGATAGAATTAAGAGTCTAAATCAACTTGTTGAGGAACATGGGAAGACCTTTACTCGTACCGTTAAGATTCAACGACAGATTTAACTAGCCCTGCATGCTTGATATTTGGATCCAAGCAATCCGTCCCAGAACACTAGTAGCCGCAATTTTCCCCGTAGCTATTGGTACTAGTCTGGCATATGACATGGGCAGATTTGCCCTCCTTCCTGCTTTTCTTTGTCTAGGATTTGCCTTGCTCATTCAAATAGGTACAAATTTTGCAAATGATTACTTTGATTACAAAAAGGGTGCGGATACTCCCGAACGTATTGGTCCATTGAGAGCAGTTGCTTCTGGCTTGGTTGAACCCACAACTATGCTTTGGGCAATGATTATCGTTCTAATTCTGGCTTTTTTGACAGGTCTTGCCCTCCTTCCACACGGTGGCCCATTGTTGCTTTGTGTTGGTATTATTAGTTTGCTTTGCGCTTTCGGTTATA
>CAJWWL010000349.1 GCA_913048125.1 uncultured Opitutia bacterium
CCCAATGCGTCCGAGCCAGCAGCGACTGTAAGGTCGTGCTGCATTGTGTGACCAGCAAGTGTAGCGTGATTGGTCTCAATGTTCAGCTTGAAGTGCTCCATGAGGTCGTATTGCCGAAGGAAGTTCAGACAGGCAGCTGCATCAGAGTCGTATTGGTGAGTCGTCGGCTCACGGGGTTTGGGCTCTATGTAAAACGGGCCTTCAAAGCCGATTTCCTTCTTCCAGTCCACAGCCATGTGCAAGAAAGCAGCTAGGTGGTCCAATTCGCGCTTCATGTCTGTGTTGATGAGGGAGGCATAACCTTCTCGCCCACCCCAGAATACGTAGCCGAGACCGCCTAGACGATGGGTGACTTCGATAGCCTTTTTGACTTGTGCTGCCGCATGAGCATAGACGTCAAGGTAAGGTGAGGTAGCCGCGCCTTGAGCGAAACGAGGGTGTATAAACAAACAGGCTGTGCCCCAAAGGAGCTTCTTGCCGGTTGACTGCTGATGTTGTAGCAGACGATCTGCAACGCTGTCTAGGGCATCATGGCTGGCTTGCAGGGTGTCCAGTTCTGGAGCGATGTCGCGATCGTGAAAGCAGTAGTAGTCGATGTCGATCTTGTCGAGGAATTCGAAGAATACGTCTGTGCGGCGAAGGGCGTTTTCTACTGAGTCGGAACCATCATCCCATGGCATCTTTGCTGTTCCGGGGCCAAATGGATCTCCAAGTGGATTGCGCATGACATGCCAATAAGCCGCCGCGAACCGAAGGTGGTCCTTCATTGATTTGCCCCCGATCTGCTCGTCGGCGTTGTAATGCTTAAATGCCAGAGGGTTTTTTGAACTTGGGCCCTCAAATTGGATTTTCTGTACGTCGGGAAACGCTTCGCTCATGGTCTGTTAATTCTATACTTGTTTGGGTGTGTGTTATAAATCTGATTATGATTTGCTTGCTAGCAATTCGAAACCTCGGGTGAAAGAGAAAATCTATTCAAAGGCTGCGGTTGACTTGAAAAATGATAAGATTTTCACGACTGCCCTCGGATGGATTCCTACTGTTACGAACTCGTTCTCGCCAGCGATGAGATAGGAGGAATTCATATGCATCCCATGCTCTGAGTTTTAAACGATTATCAATGTCTGCTGAATGGTCATTCTTGCCTGCCGGATTTTCCTGAACCTTGAGACCTGTCGTGGTTGTCCAATTGAGGCTCTGGGTGAATGATTTGGTGAGCCCGAGTCCGTAAAACATGTATTCGTCGGTCTCTGCGGGAGAGGCATCCACTATTTCTGATTCGGTTCCCCGAAGAATAAAGTCGATATTGAATCTTGGAGCAATCACTTTGGACAGTCGGTAGTCCCAGATTGTTTGTTGGTCGCTGGTGCCCGTGATGTCGTTTACGTCGACTTGGCGACGAAAGCTGGCAGCATGAAGAGTGCGAAGATTGAGTTGATGGCGTAAGGCGATGCGCCAGGTCGTGCTACCATCAGTTTGTCCGATGTTTGAGACGGAATGAATGTGATCAGTTAGTTCACTGCGTATGCCAGCGTTCCAGCTGGAGGAAAATCGAGGTTCATTGATCCACTTGTAGGTTGCAAATGGTTTGAAGCGCAGGTTTTCCTTCTTGTTATTCAAGAGCACTCGTCCTCCAAGGCGAGTGTCCTGTTGAGTACCGCTTTCATTGTCTGTCCATCTATCACGTCGATAGTAAGACACTTTTAGGTCAGTTTCTGTTGGCAGGGTACGTCCTATTGTAACACCGGCGGTGTTGGTGCGGAAGATCGTCATGTCTTCGTAGTCGCCCGTCGCGCGCTCCTCAAAGTCAAACATTGAAGCACGATCACCTTTGGCCGTTGCCGGTGCTCCGAATTGGTATCGACCTGCTGAGTCCACCTCATCAAAAACTACTGGATCCCATGCGTAGAGGGTGCCATCGGATTGGAAGCTCGTTAGGTAGTTGCTACCCTGAGCGAACTCGACCGCAAAGTCCTCCATTAGTTCGATATCCCAATCTCCGGGTTCAAAGGCGAGAAGAGTTTGGATATGGGATAGATTCCGAGTCCCTCCTGAGAGACCTAGTGCTGCTCGAGTTGGGTCTTGGAGACCAAAACCATTCAGCCCTATATCTTTCTCGAATGGGAGAGCTACAAGATCACCACGAAACATCAAATGCAGACTCTCGAAAGGTTGGAAAATAATGCTGAACCCAAGCGTTGCAATGCCGAGTGTGCCATCTTCCTCGTCATGGTCTCCCATATTGATGTTGTCGCTAAAGAGAACGGATGTGCGAACATCCTGAAAGTTGATTCCTAGCGGGCCTAATGTGATATCAGCCTCGTCTAGTCCCATCCCGCGTTCGAAGAAGGGTAGTTCGAACGCATCAAGGTCGAGGTTGGTATTAAAACCCTCTGCTACACTTGCGTTTATAGAAGAGCGGTTGGAGGTTGGACCAACCTCGAAGTCAATTGCACGAAAGTCTTTTGGTATTACGGGATGATGAATTTGTGGCTGATTGACTCCGGGAATAAATGGCATTCCTTCTGGAATTGCTACCTGCGCCTTCAGAATGCTCCATGTCGTAATTAGGCATGCAACTGCAACAGCAGGTGTGGGGTTTCGGCTAGACATGGGGGTTCTGTGTGGGAAAAAAGTGCTGTATTAAAGCCCTTCTGTTCAAAAATGCGAGAATAAGAATCAAACCAATCTCTACACAAGTTTCGGAAGGTGATTGCCTTCATGGTTCATTAGACCTGTATTTTCTCTTATGCCTGATTATCACAACAGTGAGCACTTAATTCTAGATGGGTACAATCTCATCCATGCCATGCCTGAATTCAAGAGGGCGCTTAAAGTGCATGGTATCACTGCTGTCCGTGAGCGATTTCAGGAGGCAATGGCCTGTTTGCACGATCCGGGTCGTGTACGGCTAACCATCGTATATGACGGTCAGGGTGGCAAGATTGAGGTCGATCAACCAATTCCTGACGACCCTGGGTATGCCATAGTCTATTCGCCCAGTGGCGTCAGCGCAGATGAAGTTATTGAGCGCCTTGTGGCTAACGCCGAAACTCCTGAACGTATCCTCGTCGCCACCCGTGATAATGCGATTGCGCAAACCTTTGCAGCCTCGGGTGCATTCTCCATTACCCCTAGAGAGTTGCTTGAGCGTCTCGATCGCCTCACATCAAACGATCTTAGGGCACTTGCCGAGACTCGTAGGGAAAACCGGAGTAAGTGGAATTTAAATCCCTTTCAGTAGGTCTTGCATTGTAACTCATTTGCTCAGTTTCTGACGCTGTTTGTTTTTGTCTTAGTGGCGAGCTCCTTCAATGGATTGCGTAATCAACTCTTTCAATTCTGCTCAAGTTCATTTGTCTTTTTCCAATAAGGCTTAGGTTAATAGAATTTCTTTATGTATATAAATATTATAAATAAATATTGAAGTTTTGTGCGTTCGAAGAATCTTCATCTTTGAGATGGGATCCGGAAAATTAGCA
>CAJWWL010000350.1 GCA_913048125.1 uncultured Opitutia bacterium
AGTACCGGGAATATTCCAGACGCAATGCCGTTCAAAGCCTGCTTCCGCTGGGGAGATACCGTTTTGAGTCGTTAACAATTGCCACTTCCCCGCTACAGCTGTTGCGTAACCCCGGGCTTTGAAATAGTTCGCAAAGGTCGGTTCACCCTTAGGAAACACCCCAAAATCGACGTAGTTGAAGACGTTCGACTTTCCAGTCATCAAATTCACGCGACTGGGCGTGCACAACGGAGTCGAATGGCAGTGCTCGAAGCGCATGCCCTTGGCCGCGAGCGCATCGAGGCGTGGAGTAGAAAATTCCTTGCTCCCGTAAGCGCTGAAACATTCATACCCAACGTCATCCGCCATGATGAGGACGATGTTGAGTTTTTGTGATGACGCCTGGCTCACGGAAGCTGTCTGCAGAAGCACCGCAAGAAAGAGCATTGTGACTTTATTTATGGACATTGTTCGGCAAAACATAGGGTTTACCATTACCTTCAAAAGAAATGAATTATCGAGATCAATTCGCAAGGTTGTCCAAATTGCAGGAGTCTGGCGACAACGAAGAATGCTGGAAAGAATTCTACACCGAAGACTTCGTGAGACGTATCACTGGACTTGAGCCGCTTGTCGGTCGTAACGCATGCCGAGAACAAGTGCAGCATTTCATAGACGGCTTAACAGGCTCGCCAAAGATTGAACCCACCGCGATCGCGTTCGACGATGAGAACCAGGTTACCATTATCGAGTTTCGGCACGACTTCAGCCATAAGGAGTATGGCGAGATTTCTCAGATGCAGACACATGTCCAGCGATGGCGCGAAGGCAAGATCTATGAAGAGAATATCTACATCATACAGCTAAAATAATTAAATCGTCCCCCCAAGACTCATGTTCGTTTTTTCTGCATTCCAAGAAGATTGGCAAGTCAGCTAACAACACATAGCCTGAAAAGACCCAATCAAACTCACACACATTAACCTCCTCTATCTTCTGCTAATTATGCACGCTTACGGATCTCTTATCGTAATCTTTGCAATTGCGTTGGCCGGGCCGGTTCACTCTGAAGAACGCCGTCCCAACATCCTTTTCTTTTTTGCAGACGATCAACGGCACGACACCTTGGGCTGCGCCGGGCATCCGATTGTGGAGACGCCGACGATCGACCGCCTCGCGGCCAACGGTGTTCGCTTCGAAAACAGTTTCGTGACCCGGTCGACCTGTTGGGCGAGCCGGACCACGATACTGACCGGCCTGACCTCGCGCTCCTCAGTCAAGCCGAATGGTTCGGACAGAGTCAGGCCCGAGGCACTCACCGCACTGTTTACTGATCGCTTGCGGGACGCCGGATACCGCACCGCGCTGTTTGGCAAGTGGCACGCCAAGATGCCGAAAGAATTCAAGCCCGCAGACCACTTTGTTGAATACGAGAAAATCTTCCGCAACCCTTACTTCAAGGAGATGCCCGATGGATCGAAACGGCACACCACCGAACTGATCGGAGATCGCGGGATCAAGTTTTTGAGAACCCAAAAAGATTGGAAGAAACCTTTCTGTCTCAATCTCTGGTTCAACGCGGGCCATGCCGAAGACCGCGACCGGAGGCCCGGCATCGGACACTTTCCTTGGCCCAAAGCTATGAATGGAAAGTACGACGACATCGAAATCCCGATGCCCCGCCTTTCCGATCCTGCGATCTATGCGGCACACCCTGAATTCTTAAAGCAGTCCAACCATCGAGAGCGGTTTCACTGGCGATGGGACACACCCGAAAAATACCAACTGAACATGCGGGCCTATTTCCGGATGCTGACCGGTATCGATCATGTAATGGACCGTGTGTTGGAGGCGCTTGAGCAAGAGGGACTCGCGGAGAACACCATCATCGTTTACACGGCGGATAACGGCTTCTACATGGGCGACCGCGGCTTTGCCGGAAAGTGGTCGCATCACGAGCAATCCCTACGGGTGCCGTTGGTGATCTACGATCCCCGCCTTCCCAAAAACCTTCGAGGCCGCACGATCGACACCATGGCTCTCAATCTTGATCTGCCGGCAACTTTTTTGGACTGGGGCGGAGTCCGCATTCCGGCCAGCTACCAAGGAACCAGTCTCAAGCCCTTGATCGAAAGTAAAGTCACACCTCCGGAGTGGCGCGAAGACTTCTTCTGCGAACATTTTAACCCACGCTATCGAATGTCATGGGAGGGTGTTCGCGGAAAACGCTTCAAGTATGCCCGCTACCTGGATCAAGACCCCGTTTATGAGTTTCTTCATGATCTGAAGAACGACCCTGACGAACTCACCAACCTAGCCACTGACCCTGAACATGCTTCGGTTTTGAGGTGGCTCCAAGAGAGAACGGATGCCTTGGTTTCGGATTATGCTGAGGCGCTTTCAAAGTGATTTCAGCCATTGAAGCATGATGTTCTGGACCACCTCATCCACATTAACCTCCTCTAACTCCTGCTACTTATGCACGCTTACGGACCTCACTCTAGCCATCCAGTTGAATACAAGATGCCACTTCCCGATCGCAGCCGATGCTGCTGATTTTGCCGGTGCTTGAGGGTCTCTTTGATTTATGCTTAACCCGCTTTAGGGAATCTGCGCTCCGCCGGTTTCCTCCCACCATTTGAATACTTCGTCCCGAAAGTCTTTCAGCATCACCTGATGCTCCGGTTCCTGCGACAGGTCGTTCAACTCATGTAAGAGTTGGATTCACCTGCTCCTCTTGAGGTTAAAGTTAAGGGTGCGTGCAACGCTATTGCCCTACGAGCTCAACCACGATGTTTTCAATCCTTAAGTGGCATTGACCCTGGGCCAAAGAATAACAAAGGGGACACGATGCCCCTCCCATGTGTCGGTCTTTTTCCGCGCAGAGGACCCGAGCTATTGTGCCCCGTATCCAAATACCGCAGGTCTATTTTTTCTTTGAGCGCTTCTCTTCATCCTTTTTAGATTTCTTTTTCTGTGCACGCATCTTATCTGCTTCGGACGGTTTGTAGGCATCTTCGTTCACCAGCCTTGGCTGAACCTTGATCCACCATTTGTCATATCTTTTTCGCAGTTGATCCACGACTTCGGGATATTCATTGATGACGTTTGTAGTTTCACCAGGGTCGTTTTTGAGGTCGAAAAGCTCCTCACCATTCTTGTTATTCACCAAAGTGAATCGTTTGTTCTGGATTGCAACTCTGGCGTGTTTCGATTGGGCGGCCTCACCCGGTAACCAGGCACCGACATGGTGCACCAAATGCCGATCGTCTTTCCAATCGAGTGCGGGGTTCTTAAACAGATGGACAAGGCTGCGCCCCTCTATTTGTTGCTTAAGCTTACCCGTCATAGGAGTACCGGTAATTTCCAACAGAGTTGGCATAATGTCCATTTGACTTGTCAGAACTGAACTTTCTAAATTGCCTTGGATACCACCTACAGGCCATCTGAAAAAAGCAGGTACACGGGTACCGCCCTGGTACGGGTGACCCTTTT
>CAJWWL010000351.1 GCA_913048125.1 uncultured Opitutia bacterium
ATGGAGAGGTCGACCTGCCACTACTTCCCGTGTTTGCACTTTTTAACCCTGCACTCGGAATGGCAACAGTAGTACCACCTATTGATCCCTCCAAGCCAGCAAAGGCCAATCCAGCAAAAATTGTTAGAGCACTCACAGACAATAAGGTGACAAACAGCTTCGGCTCTC
The DNA here is from genome assembly GCA_913048125.1 of uncultured Opitutia bacterium. Taxonomy (GTDB): domain Bacteria; phylum Verrucomicrobiota; class Verrucomicrobiia; order Opitutales; family JABJCN01; genus JABJCN01. The sequence goes on from CAJWWL010000351.1 coordinate 169, forward strand.
CAGTTCTATGGAAACTCATCGGAGAATACTGCAAAAGTAACGGCACTACCCTGCCAGACCTTCGCCGAATTCTAATGGCAGGCACATCCGTGCCGACTGAGATTCTTGAACTCTGGACTAAGATTGCTCCAAACGCAAAAATCCATACTCCTTACGGCGCTACGGAATGTCTACCAGTAAGCTCCATAGACGCCCAGACATTGCTGGGGGAAACATCCCCGCTTACACTTCAAGGCAAAGGAACGTGTCTAGGTAAGACAGTTCAAGGGGTTCAAGCAAGTATCCTCCCTCCCAAAGGGGACAAAAAAACATCCACAGAGAGCGGTCGTGAAATCGGTGAAATTGTAGTATCAGGCTCAGTCGTTACTGAATCCTACGATCAACTCCCTTCTGCAACTAAGTCTGCAAAGATCGATGATGATGGCAAAATCTGGCACAGAATGGGGGATCTGGGATATTTTGATGAACAACAGCGGCTTTGGTTCTGCGGTCGAGTCGTGGAACGCGTGATTACTCAACAGGGGCCTCTTTACACAGACTGCTGTGAAGCAATCTTCAACCAGCACCCAAAAGTCTTCCGAAGTGCTCTAATAGGACTAGGCACGCCAGGAAAACAGATTCCCGCTATCGTAATCGAGCCCGAAAAAGGTCTATTCCCAAAGACACAATCTGACCGAGACGCTCTAAATCAAGAGTTGCGCACCCTCGCCCAATCGAATGCAGTCACCGTTAGTATAGAAAAATTCTTCTTCCACCATGCATTCCCTGTAGATGTACGCCATAACGCTAAAATCCATAGGCTAACTCTTGCAAAGCAGTTTTCCTAAGCTCCACAACCAAACCAATCCGTTTCAAAAAGAAAACTCGGATAATTTATCTCATAGAATTTGCTAAGAATTGAACATTCTCGTTACAGGGGGAGGGGGATTTGTGGGTCAGCAGGTAATCGAAAGGCTTTTGGGTCTAGGTCACAAAGTCACCTCGCTCGGCCGCTCGCCACAACCGGAACTCAAGGCAAAAGGCGTAGATGTTCATCAAATTGACCTTGCAGACAGACAACTTGTATTCAGCGCCTGCAAAGGAATGGACGCAGTTTTTCACGTCGCTGCAAAAGCAGGAGTCTGGGGACGTAAACAGGACTTCGTACGAGCTAACATTTTAGGTACTCGAAACATTCTTCAGGGTTGTAAGGAAAACAAAGTACCCTACCTGATTCATACGAGTACTCCCAGCGTTGTCTTCAATGGTAAGTCGTTCACTGGGCAAGACGAATCCCTACCATATGGATCCAACTGGCTTTGCCATTACGCCCGAACAAAAGCAATCGCTGAACAGGAAGTCCTATCTGCCAACAGTTCAGATGGGCTCTACACCACTGCACTACGGCCTCATTTAGTTTGGGGCGTCGGCGATCCTCACCTCCTCCCTCGCGTCATCCAACGTGCCAAACAAGGACGGCTTCGCATTGTAGGTGACGGCACCAACCAAGTAGATATCTCCCACGTACAAAACGTTGCGGATGCCCACATTCAAGCCTTGGAAGCCCTCCGCAACGGCAAAGCATCTGGCAAGGCATACTTTTTGTCTCAAGGAGAGCCTGTCCGAATCTGGGATTGGCTTAACGACCTTTTAGCTCGTCTTGGTGTGGCACCTGTCCGTAAAAAAATTTCAGCCAGAAAGGCCTACTCCCTCGGTGCAATACTGGAAACTTTTTGGAAGACCCTATGCCTGCCAGGAGAACCTCCCATGACAAGATTCGTTGCCGTAGAACTCTCCAAAAGTCACTACTTCAGTATCGAAGCAGCAAAGCATGATTTAGGTTACGAACCTAGGGTTTCGATAAGCGAAGGGGTTGAGGATTTTGTAACTCAGACAAACTTGCTTTAGAATATTCCAACAACCTGCTGAAAAGTCTCTGGTTGTCGGTTGTTTACTGATCTGCTCCTTAAATATTGAGTGAGTAGAAAAGGGAGGTGTTCGTAATGAATTATCGGTTCGTTTACGCTCCCAAAAGCTTAATAAGAGTTGTCTGATTTGGTGTAAGAAAACCAACCATCTGAGGGTATATCCACGAGTTGGCACAGCAATTGCAAAAGGGTGAATGTCGACATTTTAAAAAACAAATAGAAATCCCTCAAATTCACCAAAATAGATTAATGAAAAAAATCCTGAAATACCCACAACTGAAGGTCATTTTCGCAATTTTGTGCGGAATGATGAGTTTTGTACCAATAACAAACGCCGAAGATGAAGCGCCACCTGCTGAAGCTGCACCTGAAGAGCCTGCAGCAGATGAACCAGCAGACCCAGTGGCAGATTACAAAGAACTACTGGAAGGCCAAGGCGAATATGCCGAAGCTTATGATTTTTTTACCACTTCTATGCTATGGACGGTTATCGCTGCTGCACTCGTGTTTCTTATGCATTTAGGTTTTGCCACTTTAGAATCTGGTCTTTGCCAACAAAAGAATGTGGTTAATGTTTTATTTAAGAATGTATTCATAATATCCATTGGTATAGTTAGTTATGCTGTAATTGGCTTCAACACTCATTACCCAGGTGATTTTAACGGCTGGTTAAGTTTCGGAAGCATGATAGGCGATCTTAATGCTGATGGAGGCAACACTTGGGGGTATGGAGGCCTAGCGCTTGCAATGACAGGCTATGGTGATTTCATCTTCCAAGCAATGTTTGCTGCGACTGGTGCTACTATTGTTTCCGGCGCGGTGGCAGAACGTGTAAAGCTGTCTAGCTTCATGATATTCGCAGTGTTGTTTGTCGGAATTGCATACCCTGTTGCAGGTTCTTGGCACTGGGGAGGTGGCTACTTGGCTAGCCTGGATGTAGCATTCAAAGATTTCGCTGGCTCCACTGTTGTACACGCATTTGGGGGATTTGGCGCCTTGGCATGTGTACTAGTTCTTGGACCTCGGAAAGGTAAATATCAGAGCGACGGTAGCATTAAACCTATCCCACCGCACAGTTTCCCGCTTGCGGCGATCGGCGTATTCCTACTGATGTTTGGTTGGTACGGCTTCATTGGTGGCTCAGTTCTTTCTGCTGAACCTGGCGCACTTGGACTTGTCTTCACGACAACTACACTGGCAGCTTGTACTGGCGCGTTAGGTGCCATAGCAACGTCATGGCTTACGATGAAAAAACCAGACCTCTCGATGGGACTGAACGGCATATTGGCAGGTCTTGTTGGTATCACTGCCAATGCTGATGTTGTCAGTGTCGGTGACTCTCTGCTGATTGGTCTAATCGCAGGTGGAATTGTTGTGGTTTCTATCATA
>CAJWWL010000352.1 GCA_913048125.1 uncultured Opitutia bacterium
CAAGACGCCACCGATTCTTCTATGGGTGGGTACGAAGGGTTTTAACTACGAGGACAACCTAAAGTATTCCAAGTATCTGGAATCTCTCGGCATCGCCCACAAGGTGCTCACAGTTCCGGGGGTAGGGCATTCCGCTCGTGAAATCTACGCCCAAAAGGGGTTGCAGTTGATGAAGTTTCACGAGGCCAATTTTGGACCTTAGTACTATTCAAGTGCATGAGGCATGGTGTAAGTCTGTTTGTTTTATCTCTCTCACTGGCGTGTCTCTCGCTGGGACTTGCTGAATCTCCTGATGTCGAAGTTAGGGGCTTGCTTGTACGTCATTGCCTTGAGTGTCATGGAGGGGAGAAGGTTAAGGGTAAAATCGATTTTACGAAGCTTCTAGCTAAGGGGAAAAAAGTCACGGATGACTTCCAGGTCTGGGGTAAGGTACGGGATGCGCTGGTGGGTGGGGATATGCCGCCGGAGGAGATAAAGGTGCGTCCAGCTGAATCTGACCTTGAAATTTTCGACAAGTGGTATCGTCAACGGTTTATCGATTCCATCAAAGCTAAGCCCGGACCATTCCGCGTACGCCGACTCTCTGCCATCGAGTTTCGACATTCGTTGCGCTCGATGCTTGGTTTCGACCTAAAGGTAGCAATCCGTGAAGCCGAGCAGACGACGGCTGAGACCTCTCTGGTGATGAAGCTCTTGCCTACGGATCCACCTGGTGCATCGGGCTTCACCAACGACACCAGCGGCAATCCCTTGACCACAGTTGCCTGGGAGCGTTACGCATTCCTTGCCGAAGCAGGATTGTCAGAGTTGTTTTCATCGGTACGCCACAATGAACTTGAGGTCTACACTGGTGAGTTGCCCGATTCGGGTTTGCCTGATAGGCAACAGGCGGAACAAATGGTACGCACCTTTATTCCAAAGGCTTGGCGCCGGCCTGTACCTTCTGATAAATTGAAACCTTTCTTGGATGCCTTGCAAGGGCTTCAGGGATCAGCTCTTGTAGATGCGCTGAAGGGCGAGTTGAAAGCCGCGCTTTTGTCACCAGCCTTTCTGTATCGTGGGCTTCTTGCAGAAGGTAAACCATCCACGGTCGGTGTGGTCGATGCCTATGAACTTGCTGAACGCATTTCATACTTCATTTGGGCCGATATGCCCGATGCCGAACTGACAGCTCTCGCCAAAGAGGGCAAGCTGGCCGACCCTCAAATTCGAGCCAATCAAGTGCGCAGAATGCTGGATGACCCTCGTTCGCGTAGCCTATCCGAGGTGTTTGCAACACAGTGGCTCTCTCTCGACCAGGTTGCCATCGGCAATGTAAACCCACACAAGGCCCATGCCTTCAAAAGCCAACCGCTCGACTACATGGACTATCTCTTCCGTGAAGACCGTCCGCTGACAGAGTTGGTGGACTCCCGTGTGGCCTTCGCCAATCCCCATACTCAGGGTTATTATCCCGGGGACAATCGCCGTTTAGGACGCTTTGAGAAACCAAGGGGCATTGAGCAGAAAGCCTTTCAGAACCGAAAGCTCCTGCTGGAAAAAGTACAAGAACGTGGAGGAGTGCTTACGATACCAGGAGTGCTCGCCATGAACCGAGGCCCGGTTACACGGGGCGTCTGGATCCTAGAGCGTATTCTTGGCGACCATCTTGGTGAACCTCCTCCAGATGTTGGCAATATTCCAGGCAATCCAAAGGGTAAAAATCTCAGTTTTCGCGAACGTTTTGAAATGCATAGGTCCAAGGCCACTTGTGCCGTCTGTCACAACAAGATTGATCCACTTGGATTTGCCTTGCAGGCCTACGACAACGGTGGCGGATTCCGTAGGAACACACCCAAGGAGGACACCGCCGGTCGTCTGCCTACCGGAGAAAGTTTTGAGGATTTTCAAGGACTCAAGAAGATACTTGTCTCAAGCCGCAAGTTCGACCTCGTTCGCAACATTGTCGAACGCACAATGGCCTATGCACTCTGTCGTAAGCCTGAAATCCATGACCAGCCCATCATTGATGCCATTGCCCGCAACCTCGATGAAGGGGAGGGTACCTACCGAGAGCTTGTCATCGAGGTGATAAATAGCTTATCCTTTCAGCAAGCTATCTTTCCTTAAGAAGTGCCATGAATGTGACTTCACGAAACCACCGCCTGCCACGCCGGACATTCCTGCGTGGCGTGGGCGCCCTATTACCGTTACCCTTTCTCAACCTCATGGAGGGTGCATCTAAGGATTCCGACAAACCGCCCCTGCGCTTCATGACGCTTTTCAAGCCCAATGGCGTACACCCGCCCTCTTGGAATATTGGTGGAGGGACGGAGTACGACTTTCGGATGTCTCCCCTTATGCAGCCATTTGCGAAGCATAAGGAAGATCTTCTCATTCTCGACAATATTGGTGATTTTGGATTCTCATCTCATGCAAATTCTACGAGGCGTTTTCTATGTGGTCATCACCGCAATAATCGTTCTGCCTCTGCCGATCAAATTATTGCCGACAAGATCGGCGGCGATACCCCGCATCGTTCTCTTGAACTGACCACCGAGGGGCTCTTTCCCAACCAAATCGGCTGTAGCTATATCTCCTACGACGCCAAGGGCAATTTCATACCCCGCGAGAGCGACCCACTACTCATCTTCGACCGTCTCTTTCGAAACCCCATGACCCATCCGGCTAGAAGTCGTGAGATGGTCAGCCTCCTCGACCGCGTCGCAAGTGATGCCAAGTCCCTCGCGCGTACAGCCGGTACTGAAGACCGACAAACTCTTGACGAATACTTGACGGTCGTTCGTGAAACCGAGAAACGCCTCGAGAATATACAGGCCACCCAAACCCGTAATTCGAAATTAGCCCAAGGTCAGTTCCACAGACCCAAACGGCCTTCCAATCTCGACGATCAGGTCGAGGCCATGCTCGATGTCATTTCCCTCGCTCTATGGACCGACTCTACTCGCTGCATTTCCTACATGCTTGGCAACAGTAACAGCCGTATGGTCTTCGACTTCCTCGGTATCCAGCAGCAGCACCACTATCTATCCCACTTCTTTCGCAACTTCAGTCGCCAGAATCTTGAGTCTCTCCTGAAGATCAGTCTTTGGCACATGGAGAAATTCGACTACCTCCTTACACGGATGAAGTCCTACCGAGATCATCATGGTACACTGCTCGATCACAGCGTTGTTCTCTACGGTTCCGGGATGGGGCATAGCGATAACCATACTGCAACACGAATTCCAATTATTCTTGCCGGCAAGGGAAGTGGTCAAATCAAGACTGGGCGCTACCTACGCTACTCTGAGAACCAAGAGTTGGGTCGTCTCCACCTCAGCCTGCTGAAAATGTTTGGGATCGACCAGGAGGGTTTCGCCAATGCCACAAATCCGCTACCGGGTCTCGATGGTGACTACTTTCAGCCCTATGCCGAACGCC
>CAJWWL010000353.1 GCA_913048125.1 uncultured Opitutia bacterium
CCTACTTGAAGCCTATTATGCCAGTATTTCCTACATGGATGCACAAGTTGGTCGTGTTCTGCACGCGCTCGAGGAACTGGGGCTTGCAGATAATACCATCGTCGTATTCACCAGCGATCATGGTTATCTGCTGGGGCAGCATCATAAGTTCCAGAAACAGCACTTATTCGAAGAGTCCACCCGTGTTCCTTTCATCCTAAGTGTTCCATGGATGAGCAGGCAGCACGGGAAGGCGACAAAGCATATAACTGAACTTATCGACCTTTACCCCACCCTTGCTGCGCTGAGCGGACTGAAGCCTCCGAAAGACCTGCACGGAGCGAGTATGTTGCCTTTACTGGAAAAACCTTCTACCGATGATTGGGAAAAAGATCTTGCCTTCACCATTAGCCGGAGTGGAGGAGAGTCGATCCGAACCCATGACTGGCGTTTTACACATTGGGATTTTGGTTCGGGAGGAATGGAACTTTACGACCTAAAAAGTGATCCTGGCGAATTCACTAACCTTGCGGGTGATTCCAAGTACAGCAAGACCCTCAAAAAGCTTAAGTTGCAACTTGAAGCTAAGCGAACCGAGGCTGGTTTTACCCATAAGCGGTTTGGCAGAAAGAAAAAGTGAAGGGCGTTTTTTAACCGCTATCTTAAAGCTGCTTAAGCATCAGGTTTAATTGTTTGAGCTGTAAAAAAGCTTCTTTTCTGGGGTTCTGGGTGTCTTTGCTTAAAAGTTGCACAAAACAGAAAAGCCTCCTTTTTCTCAACAGTTCTTGCTAATTAGCTAGCACGCTTACCGCACTGAAGCGTCCATACAACTGCTATGCATTCAATGATGAAACATAGACTCTTAGTCCTTAATTTCTGGCTTTGCCTGTTCTGCAAAGGTGAAGTTAGCACTGTTGATGTCGAGTTTGAGACTAAAGATCCTGCCTCAGCAATTGAGGTCAAGCAAACCGAGCAATCTCTTTCCATGACTTGGGGTATGTCAGACGATAAAATCGGTGAGATTAATTTTGGGCTAAAACCAAATAGTTATCTGATCGAGTCACTTCAAATTAGGAATGGCAACACTGCGAAAGCCATCCTTCGGCAAGTTAATCCAGAATTTCAGCTTTTCATAGGTCAACGAAACCTTGCTAAGAACAAATGGACCGTCTTTTTCGACAATCCGGATACCCGACCCTATTCAAATGGAAAACTCAAACTCGAACTAAAAAGGGTAGTGGTGGACCAAAGAGCCCAAAGGGCAACGGTGAAACTTGGCGATTTATCCTTCGATGGGTTTTCTGGGGAGCTTTGGTTTACGGTCTATTCAGACTCACCATTGATTCATGTCGAAGCAGTGATTCAAACGAATGAGCCATCCAAGGCTATACTTTACGCCGCAGGCATTTCCATGAATAAGGACACTGTCAAGTCAGTCAGATACCATGAGGCTGGGGCTGATCCAATGACAGTTAAGAATTCAGATATAGCAGAATACAGAGAATGGAAGCATGTGGAATTGGCACGAAATGAGGGAATTGGCAGATCTAAATTTAAAAAGGAAGTATCGCCCCTGTACGGAGATGATAAGGCTGGTTTTTTGAGAGCAAAATACAGAGCGGTCGGTGTCGAGTTTGATGGCGGTTCTCTGTCTGTATTTCCTTCACCGCATAAATTCCTATATCCCCTCGATTTTGCGGAGAATTTTGGAGGTAATTATGCTTGGAAGCGAAAGGGACGAATTGAGATAGGTATCCGTCAACCACCTCTTGGTGATGGGCGCTGGAGACCATGGGTCAATGCCCCGCCTAATACGGAGCACCATTTGGATCTATTCTTCCTAATCAATGATGAAGGAGCCTTCGGTTCGCTTGAGCAGGTGAAGGCTTTCACCCGTAACGATCGGTTTCCAGAGATTCCGGGTTTCAAGCGTTTCTCCTCTCATTACCATTTTTGGCACACCCGTTCGCTGATTAAGGAACAAAATCGCCTGGGTACCAAAATGATCCCAAAATCATTTGAGAATCCACCTTTCATTGATAAATTGAAGCAGGTTGGTATCGATGTGGTTCATCTAGCTGAGTTTCATGGAGGACCCAGAACCGGTCTATCTCGTTTGGTTGAGCTTCAAGTCCTACATAGTGAATGCGCAAGGTTGTCTGATGGTGAACTGCTTGTTTTGCCCGGCGAGGAACCCAATTGTCACCTTGGTGGTCATTGGATTTCTTTTTTCCCACGCCCTGTAAACTGGATCTTTGGTCAAAAGGAGGTTCGACTCGCGGAGGAACACTTGGACCTGAACCCAGACCCAAGCCGTTTTGTATACAGGGATGCTAAACTTGGCCCGATATATTTTATAAACTCCGCCACCGATGTGCTGAAACTCATGGAGGAGGAAGATGGTTTAATGTGGACTGCACATCCTCGGATCAAGGGTTCAACAGGTTACCCTGATAATTATAAAATAGAGGACTTTTACAAATCCCCCCACTACCTCGGTGCGGCATGGAAGGCTATGCCTGCAAACTATTCTAGAGACCGTTTGGGGGAACGGGTTCTTGATTTGCTCGACGACATGAACGATTGGGGACAGCCAAAAAAGATTGTTGGTGAAGCCGACCTGTTCGAACTAAACGCTGAATCTGAATTGTACGGTCATCTCAACGTAAACTACCTTAGACTAGATGATATCCCAAAATACGAAGAGGGTTGGGATGCTGTCTTGGAATCTTTACGCACCGGTCAATACTTTACCAGCACGGGTGAAGTTTTAATCCCTTCCCTACGTATAAATGGCAAGGAGTTTACCGAGCAAGTATCTGTTGATCAGAACGGGCAAGTCATAATCGAAGCTGATCTTGCTTGGACCTTTCCCCTTAGTTTTGCTGAAATCATATCAAGTGATGGAAAAAACATTTCTCGCGATAGGATCGATCTATCTGAGACAAGTGATTTTGGAAAGTGCAGCGTCCGTCATGTTTTAAAACCAAATCAGGACCTCAAGTGGTTTCGGTTTGAGGTTTGGGATATTGCAGAAAATGGTGCCTTCACACAACCAGTCTACCTTAGTGCTCATAATTAAAACAATATCTTCGATCATCTTTAACAAAGCCGCCCTTGGATTGCATCTATGAAAACCCTTAAAAGTTATACATTTCTTATCATCTGCTGCACTTGGTTTACAAGCGCTTCACTAATTCAGGCTAAGGTAAAGCACACTGATCCCTTTCAGCACCCATTTGCCAATCCAGTAGACAAACCCGACTTGCCTCGTGTAATGATTGTTGGAGATTCTATTTCCATAGCATACACACCGATCGTCAGAAAGTTGCTCGATGGTGTTGCGAATGTACATCGACCGAAGACCAACTGTCGATGGTCTGCATTTGGCGATGATCATATCGAGGAATGGTTAGGGGATTCAAG